>VMCP01000141.1 GCA_008081305.1 Bacteroidota bacterium
GCCATTAATAACTTCGATAAAGCGATCAAGTTCAAATCCTCGGATCTCGGATATGTCTACTTAGGTCGTGGAATAGCTCGTTACAATTCAGGAGATAAGAAACTCGCTTGTATGGATTGGGAGAGAAGTTTGTTACTTGGAGAATCTGTTGCAAGGAAGTATCTTATTTCTTACTGTGAAAGATGATAGTATCTAGGTCATCTAAGGTATACTTATTGGGTGCATTATTCTTTTTGTTATCCTCTTTACATGCTAGGCCTATTCAATGGTTAGATTCAGCCTTGAATTATGAATTTGCCTATACTGTTGATAGTGCAAGGTTATCCTTAAAAAAGATTAAGCCTGATTCGCTTTCAAGGGACTTGCTCTTTCAACCGGAGGTGTTTTTTTGGATAAAGGACATTGAGCTAGATAAGGATTCATTCTTGGTGGTTGAGAAAAAGAGCAGGACAGTTTTAGATGTTGTATCGGCTGAAACGGTACTCGAAATTGAAAAGGGAGGAAACTTAAAATGTTTAGGCACCATTTATCAGCAAGTTTGTTTTGCCGATAGCCAAGCGATTATACGATTTGTTCGTGGTAGAAAACAGTTTTTTAAATATCGAGCAATTGGTCCTAAACTCTATGAGGGGATGTCACTGTTTGAAGCGAATGGTGTAGACCCAATATATGCTCAATTACTGCTACTCATTGAAAGTCCGAATGATGGGCATGGAGTTAGTTCTGCGGGAGCCGTGGGTAATTTTCAGTTGATGCCGAGGGTGGCCAGACGATATGGTCTGAGGGTAAATCGTTACCGTGACGATAGAACGAATTTCCGCAAGTCGGCGGTGGCTGCTTCAAAGCTCTTCAAAAGATATTGTATTCCTTCAGCTCGAAGAACAGCGGAATCAATAGGGTTAGAGGTGGATGAATCATCACTATGGTTTAAGTTATTGGCGCTACATGTGTATAATGCGGGTGGAGGAAACGTAAAAAAAGCGGCACGTTCTTTAGAAAATGTCAAAACTGGGAATGACCTAATCAAGCAGCTTTGGCATACTAAATATGGTGCTTTCGGGAACAGTTCACAAAACTATTCGCAACTCTGTTTGGCGAGTTATCGAGCCTACACCAACTATTTCTCCAAAATCAAGGAGATAAATATCACAGAAGATGATATCTAAGGGTTAAAATGTCCTCTGTCTTCGACAAAACGCATGCACTAACCAACACTACCACGTTTTTGCTCATTTATTTCATATTTATAACATATAGAAATACAAATCATTAGGCTCGTTGTTTAGATGAGTTTTAAATTGGAAACGATGTGAACAATTTATTTCGAAGGCCCGAGCGTGTATGGTATATTTGCAGTGCGATAATCGATTTCGTTAACCTAGATATGAAAATAAATCGTTTAAGAGTCTGGGCAGTAGCATTGGCTTTCGCCGTTACTACCCCGATTTTAGCTGAAGAGGCGGCCCGTAGTGCAGAGGAAGGTAAAAAACTTTACGAAGCCAATAATTGTGGTAGCTGTCACGCCCTAGACAAAAAAGTAGTCGGACCTGCGTTGCGTGGAGTACACGAACGTCGTTCTGAGGAATGGATCGTACAATGGGTCCGTAACAACAAAAAATTCCGTGAGAGTGGAGACCCGGACGCCAACAAGTTGTACAACGACTATGGTGGGGCTGCAATGAATATCTACGAGAATCTTTCTCCTGCAGATGTTTTAAACATTGTGGAATATATCAAAACGGCTCCTGCTCCAAAAGCGAAAACAGCCAATGTTGCTGTAGCTGGTGCCGCTTCGGATGAAGAGGACCCGTCTACAAAGTATATTTTGTTGATTTTGGTGGCCATTTTTGCCATCGTACTTATCGTATTGGCGCGAGTTCGTAATACATTGAAAAGGCTTGCTGCTGAGAAAAATCCAGAAGAGTTTGAGGGAATGGCTGAAGGCCTTTCATGGAGAGAAAGAAATCTTCCTAAAACATTGGCTAGGATGAACCCAACAGTTTTAGGATTAATTGTAACTACAGTAGTTGCTTTACCATTGGGTTACTTCGGTTATAAATTTGCAATCGAAGAGGTGGGTGTTCAGAAAGGATATGCTCCAACTCAGCCTATAGCATTCTCACATAAACTGCACGCTGGTGAATTGGAAATTGATTGTAAGTATTGTCACTCAACGGTTGAATACTCCAAGAGTGCGAGTATTCCTAGTTTGAATACCTGTATGAATTGCCATAAAGGAGTACAGGCTACTGAGAAATACAATGGTGAAATATCGCCTGAAATTAAGAAGATATATGCAGCGTTGGATTACGATCCAGAAGCGTTACCAGGTAAACAATTTGGAGATAATCCAAACCCTGTTCGTTGGGTGAGAATTCACAACTTACCGGATCATGTATATTTTAATCACTCACAACACGTGGTAGTTGGTAAATTACAATGTCAGTCATGTCACGGCCCAATTGAGAAAATGGAGAAAGTTCAGCAGTGGAGCTCTCTACAAATGGGTTGGTGTATCGATTGTCACCGTAATACGGGTATTGATGTAGCCAATAACAACTACTATGCTGCATTGCACGATAAAGCGAAAAAGGATTTGGATGAAAACCAAAACCATAGTCAGTATTTCGGTCCTGATGGTAAAGTGAAAATCACACCTGCCATGAACGGAGGACTCGAGTGTGCTAAGTGTCATTATTAATTAGAAAAATCACAATGTCGAATAATATCAAATATTGGAAAGGTGAAGAAGAGCTAAACCGCGATCCACAATTTTTAGCGGATCAAAAGCGCGAGTTTGGTGAAGCATTACCCCTAGACGAGGCCTTATCTGATGAGGGATTTGAATTGAATTCAAATCGACGTGACTTTTTGAAGTACTTTGGTTTTAGCGTGACCGCTGTTGCGTTGGCATCTTGCTACAAAACCAATGTACGTCATGCCGTACCTTATCTAGTGAAACCAGAGGATGTAACTCCTGGTGTTGCAAACTATTACCGTTCAACTTGCGGAGGTTGTTCTACGGGTTGTGGGGTAGAGGTAAAAGTTCGTGAAGGTCGCCCTATTAAACTTGACGGAAGTAAAGACTCTGTACTTTCACAGGGTGGATTATGTTCAACCGGTCAAGCGAGTATTTTATCTTTATATGATACAGAAAGATTGGCTAATCCTTTGGTGAAGAAATCAGAAACCGAAGATTGGACAACTCTTGATGCTGAAATAAAAGGCAAGCTTGCTGTGATGAAAGCGACAAATAAGAAAATTGTGTTGCTTTCAAACTCAATCAATAGTCCTTCTGCTTTACGTGCTATTAGCGCATTTAAAGAAGCGTATCCAAATATTGAGCACAAATCTTATGATGCCGTTTCATATAACGGTATTTTGGATGCACATGCCAATGATTTTGGTAAAAGAGCGATGCCACATTATCGTTTTGCGAATGCCAAAGCAGTGGTAAGTTTCGGTGCTGATTTCCTAGGAACTTGGGTTTCTCCAGTTGAATTCCAAGCAGACTACGTAAAGAATCGTCGTCCAGACGCAGAGGGAGGAATGAGCGTACATGTTCAGTTTGAGAGTACTTTATCTATGACAGGTACCAATGCTGATCATCGTTTCCCAATGAAATCATCAAAGGAACTAACTTACGTAGCGACATTGTATAATTATATCGCTAAAGCGAAAGGGATTGCTCAGATTCCCGTTCCAAATAACGCTGAATTAGCGGGTAATGCGATTGAGAAGACAGCTAAAATCCTATTGAAAAACATGGGTAAATCATTGGTCGTTTCCTCAAGTAATGATGTTTCGACCCAACGTGTTATCAATGGAATTAACATGTTGCTTGATAGTTATGGTAACACCATGGATATTGTGAATCATTCAAATCAATTTGTTGGTTCAGATAATGATGTAAACGAAACACTGAAAGGATTAGCAAATGGTTCAATCGCTGGTGTGATTTTCTACGGAACAAATCCAGTTTTTAATCATAATAAAGAATGGTCTGCAGCTATCGCAAAAGCGAAGCTTTCCATTTCATTTGCTTCTACAAACGATGAAACCGCTGCGGTTTGTCAGTACGTTTGTCCTGATAACCACTTCCTAGAGAGTTGGTCAGATTCTGAGCCAATCAAAGGATTGTATCATTTCACTCAGCCTACCATCTCTCCGGTGTTCAATACCCGTCAAGCAGAAGAGTCTTTATTGAATTGGGCAGGTGCTTTACCTTCAGTAGAGAAAGATCCATTATCCGATAAAGGAATCCTATCACAGAAGTTTGAAGCTTCTCCATACTACTTGTACTTACATGCTTTCTGGGAAGAAAACCTAGGTGAAGGTGGGTACCAAAAGGCATTGGAATTAGGTTTTACAGATTCAAAGGCTATGGCAAATACCAGCGAGCCAATGATCGCGTCTTATTCTGGTAATGTTGCAGAGTTGGCTAGTGAAATTAGTAAAGCAGGAAATGATGACTTAGAATTGGTAGTTTACCAAGCAGTTGCTCTTAAGGACGGTTCTCAAGGTAATAACCCTTGGTTGTACGAGATGCCAGATCCGGTATCTAAAGTTACTTGGGATAACTATGTAGCATTACCTAAATCATTAGCTGTGAAATTGGGTGTTGATAAAGACGATACGGTGAATATTGAGGCAAACGGAGTGAAATATGAAAATGTTCCTGCCTTCGTTCAGCCTGGTCAAGCCAATAACACGGTATCCATGGCAGTAGGTTTCGGTCATACACACGCTGGTAAAGTGGGTGGTAGCATCGAAAAAGGATTTGCTCCAGTTGGTTTCAACGCATACAACTTCATGAACTCCACGAGAAATGGGGTAGTTGCAAACGTTAAAATCACCAAAGGTTCTGGATCTTACAACCTAGCACAAACACAAACACACCACAGTATTGAGGGTCGCGATTTGGTTCGTGAAACGACTTTCGGTGCTTGGAAAGAAAATAACAAAGCCGGAAATGAGAAAGCGGCTCCACATGTTTACACCATTTGGGAAAAGCGTGATTATCGTAAGGATGGTTCACCTAATCATCTTTGGGGAATGGCCATTGACTTAAATGCTTGTACTGGTTGTGGTTCTTGTATTGTAAGTTGTTCAATTGAGAATAATGTTCCTGTTGTAGGTCGCGATGAAATTCGCTTACGCCGTGAAATGCACTGGATGCGTATCGATCGTTACTACTCTTTCGTAAACGAAAAAGAAGGAAAGACCGAGGAGATGACCCGTGAAAACGACATTGATGCGGCCGACGCTGGAGATAAAGGCGAATATAAGCATTGGGAAAATGTAGAAGTGATTCATCAGCCAATGATGTGTCAGCATTGTGGACAAGCTCCTTGTGAGACGGTTTGTCCTGTAATTGCAACGTCGCATTCATCAGAAGGTTTGAACATGATGACGTACAATCGTTGTATTGGAACCAAGTATTGCGGAAACAACTGTCCTTACAAGGTTAGACGTTTCAACTGGTTCCGTTATAATGATAACGATGCGTTTGATTTCCACTTTAACAACCCATTGGGTAAGATGGTGATCAATCCGGATGTAACGGTTAGAACACGTGGTGTCATGGAAAAATGTTCATTCTGTGTGCAGCGTATTCAAGAAGCCAAGTTAAAGGTTAAGCGTGAAGGTGGAGACATGAAAGATGTAAACGTTGAAACTGCTTGTCAAAGAGCATGTCCTTCGAATGCTATCGTCTTCGGTGATTTGCATAACCCTGATAGTGAAATAAGTAAGTTGTACAAAAACGAGCGTGCATTCAGCGTATTAGATGAGTTGAATGTTCAGTCTTCTGTTAAGTACATGACGAAAGTTAGAAATAACGAAACAATTTAACCCCCCCCTAGGAATGATACACGATTCAATTATCAGAGAAAGGTTGGTAACCGGCGACAAAACAGCCGCTGACGTTACCAGAGACATTTCTCGTCCTATCCTCAATCAACCTTCTACTGCATGGAAAGTGGGATTCACCTTATCAGTGATTTTCCTTGCCATCTTTGGAATCAGTTTGTTTTGGACCGTATGGACGGGAATTGGAGTTTGGAATATCAATAAATCCGTGATGTGGGGTTGGGACATTACCAACTTCGTATTTTGGGTGGGTATTGGTCACGCTGGTACGCTGATTTCTGCGGTACTTTTACTTTTCCGCCAGAAGTGGCGTATGAGTATTAACCGTTCAGCTGAGGCGATGACAATTTTCGCAGTAATCTGTGCTGCGATGTTCCC
>VMCP01000219.1 GCA_008081305.1 Bacteroidota bacterium
TCATCACAGGAAAAGACGTATTTATTTAAAGATTTACTAGAAACTTTACAGTTATCAGTAGTTCCATTTTCAATATCATTTACTGAAATCTGACATACCCCAAAACTATTGAGATACGCATTGATCGATTTTGATCGGATTACTGGTGCGATTGTATCGATTACATTTATTCTGATTGTCTGAACTGAGGTGTTACCACTCTGATCGATAATCGTGTAAAGCACTGAATTGGTCCCTAAATCAGTACAACCAAAATTTGTTTTACTAAGAAGCCGTTTAGTGATTTTACAATTATCAAAAGAGCCCTTATCCACCATTGATGTATCTAACTTTACTGTACCGTTAGCATTCAGGTAGAGATCTAAGTTTTGATATTTAATAATGGGTTTAACCGTATCAATAACGTAGGCATGGGATTTTTGACTATGCGTATTACCAGAAATATCGGTAGCTGTAAACAGCACTTGATTTTTCCCCAATAGGGAGCAACCCACTGTATCAATGTTTACATGAATTGATTTTAAACTACAATTATCTGATGTCCCATTATTGAATTGATTGGCGTTAAATATAGCTAATCCATTTGCGTTCAAATAGGCTTTGGAACTTTTAACCACCGTCCTAGGAGATATGGTATCCTTTAAGGAGAAAGATGAATTCATTGAGGTAGTATTACCCAAAGAATCAGTGCCTTTTATTTGTAAAACATTGGTACCCAAATTAGAACAGTTAAAGCTAGATTGACCTAATTCCAATTTAACTCCTCCACAGTTATCAAATGAGGAAGAATCTATCATGCTTACATCCAAAACAAAAGATCCTGTGCTATTTAAATAAAATGAAGGTTGCTTTCTTAGCACTAAACTAGGAGGTAGGGTATCGGAAGCTTTGATATTCACATTCAATGAATCCTGACAACCATTTTTATCCCTCAAAGTGACTAAATAACTCGAGGAGGGTAAATCAATAAACTTATCTGTAGATACAAACCCATTGGCATTTAGTCTATAGGAATACGGGGTAATTCCTCCCTTAGCTTGTAATTCAATAGTTCCTGTTGAATCATCAAAACAAAGATTATCGGTTTTAGACTTTACAGTGAGTTCCAATTCCTTGGGTGAAATAATATGAAACGAATCACTTAATGAACATGTTTTTGCATCCACTATCGTTAGATAATGCTTGCCATCATTCAGGTTAAATACTACCGAGGAAACACTCAAAACCTTACCTACCTTATCCGTCCAATTATAGCCGTAAGGGGTGGTTCCTCCCTTAATGGTAGCCGATGCAGAACCTTTTTCACCAAAGCACTTCGGATCAAAATCAGTTAATACTAATTCAAGCGAATCAGGTTGTTTTAATTTGACCACCGAAGAGTCCAAACAACCTTTGGAGTCCTCAACAACAATCGAATAATCGCCTGCAGCCAATTTTTTAGCAATGCTGGCATTCAATTTATAGTTTTTTGGACCGTTAATGTTAACCTTCCATGGGTATGTTCCTCCACTTGGATAAACTCTAATTTCACCGTCATTAGATTTGAAGCAGTTTAAATCCACTGAATTTACAGAGGATTGTAATTCTGCAGGAGAATTTACCTGAATTGTCTTAACCAGTTGACAGAGGTTGGAATCCTTAATGATTACCGTATAACTTCCGTTCCCAAGGTTAAGTCTATCCCTAGTTTTTACACCATCCGACCACTGGAAGACATAAGATCCAATCCCGCCCGAGGTATTCAATTTAATTGTCCCTAGGCTCTCACCAAAACATATGTTATCGGTTTTTGTAACAGATACGGTGAGTTTTGTAGGCTGAGAAATAATGAGTGTATCAGTATCTTCACAACCATTGTCATCTATTACATTTAACGTGTATTCTCCAGCAATACCATTGGTAATATTTGACGTCGCAATCGTCGAACTCTCAATCCCCCATTGAATACTGTAAGGTTTATTCCCCCCTGATATAGATGAATTAATGGTGGCATCATTGCCGCCAAAACATGAAACATGCTTAATTATAGCTCCTTTTGCAATAAGCGAATCAGGTTGTAATATATTCACCTTTGCCTCGCTCGTACAAGTACCTATAGAATCTGATATATATACTCTGTAAGCACCTGATTTTAATCCGTTCAGATTAAATTGTTGGCTTGAAAATGAATCAGGACCAATCCAATTGAGTTCTAAAGCCGTGTATTTGGATTGTACGTTTAACGTGATTTCTCCGTTTTGATCTCCGTAGCAACTGACATCAGTTTTAGTAAGTGTAGTTTCTATACTATCCGTATATCCAATGGAAATTATAGTATCCACGGAACATCCAAGTGAGTCTGTGAGTGAAAGACGATAAGAACCGTGAATGATATTACCCAACTGAGGATTGGTAGATAATAACACTCCTTCTGAATACCAACTTACACTGTAGCTACCTAAATTATTCAACACGCTGTCCAATTTGGACGAACCATCTTGACTATAGCCACATGTAGCATCCTGTTTTGAAACAAACAGCTCCATCTCCTTAGCGGAAACAATATGGGTAGTGAGTGTATCTGTTCCACCTGATGAATCTATCACCTTTAATGCATAAACACCACCAGGCAAACCACTAAAAACTGGGCTCGACTGTGTATCCGAGTTACAGATATAAGTGTACGGCGGGGTACCATTACTTACGGATAAACTAATAGAACCGTTAGAATCTAAATAACAGGTTTCATTGACTCGACTTTGAACTGATAAACCAATCACCTGAGATTTTGCATGGTTTATTACCAGTAAGAGGAATAATGAAATCAATATTTTTAGAACCCTCATCATCGAATCAAACTTACTTTAGAGTTAAAGGTTTTTCGTGAATTATTGTTGTCAGTCACCACCAAAACTACTTGATAATTCCCCATTGGCAGTTTATCTATTCCGTTATACAAGTTACCATTCCAAGAATCCAAGATATCATTCGATTTAAAAACCTCTGTTCCATTCTCGTTATAAACCATCCATGTTGCGTACTTTATAGAATGAAAATTTCCCCTGATATGGAATTCATCATTTAGTTGATCATCGTTTGGTGAAAACGCTGAAGGAATTAAGATGTTATAATCAGGCCAAATGTATAATGGGTAATAAGCGGTATCGTAGCAATAATCATAAGATCCAACCACTAATGATACATTATACCACCCAGTATCTAAGTACTCATGAAAAACCTCACGCTCATCAAAGATTATATCGGAATTATCACCAAAGTCCCATTCATGTGTGTAAGCCCCATAACTTGAATCTCTGAAACCTACTCGATTCTTTAGAATCGTTGCACGTCCGGTGAATTTCGAAATACCCGCTTCTGGATTTGGATAAACGTCTAAAGTATCCTGGAATTCGTATTTACAACCTTTATCTGAGAAAATCTTTAAACCTATTCCATACCTACCGATATATTGATATCTATGATTTGGTACTGAGTCTGAATACAATGACCCATCTCCCATATTCCAACGATATTCTTTTATCTCCCCCGAGTTAATATCTGGCTCAAAATCTATGGTCAGCAGCTCATTTAAACATGGATTTTCAAAGTCAATTAATGCTTCCGGTGTTGGATGTACAACTACTTTAAATGTATCACTACCTAAACAACCAAATTCATTTTCTACTATCATCTCAACATCAAACGTTCCATCATCAATGAACTCTTGCTCGATGTAGTTTCCACTACCAAAAGAGCCATCATCGAAGTCCCATGTTACATTATCATATTCTTTATAGAGATTTTCGAACTTGAACAAGTTTGACTCTAAACATTGCTGTGGAAGATTCGATATAATCTTTGTTTTGGGTAAAGGATTGACTTGATAATCTACTGTTGACGTATCTAAACAACCAAATTCAGTAACTGCAATCAACCTAATCTTATACGAACCAGGAGTCTTAAACACAGGTGAAACAACCTCTTCATCTATAATCACTGTATCGGAGTAAATCCAACGATTGGATGCGTTGAAACCTGAATTTGAAACATCTGATAGTCGAATATCCTGTTCATTTAAGCATACTCTTACGCTATTTTTATCTATTCGGGCTTCTGGCATAGCAAAAACGACTACCTGACCATCACTCGTATCTCGGCAGTTGTGAGATGTTTCTGTGATTAATCGTATTCTATAAACTCCCGTATCTCCGTATTCATAACTCTGTGGTGAATTATCAAATACCGTATCTATAAATCCATTACCGTAATCCCAAGAGTATAAAATGATTTCATCCCCTGAAACTCTCGAGTCGTTACCAAAATCGAATGAATTACCAAATAAACAGTCAGATGAATCTAGAACCCTCAACCTTGAATCCCCCTGTGGATGAATGGTAACTATACGCGTAAATGAATCGATACAGCTTTCATCTGTTTCTCCCTTAAGTGTGATTTTATAAGCACCATCATCTGAGAAGCTATAATTCAAGGTATCTGATACTCCTGACTTCTGATCATTAACATGCCAAGTGTATTTAACACTTTCAACTCCGTTGTAGCTTGATTGATTAATGAAACCAAACTGGTTTCCAACAAGACAACGCTCAAATGTATCCGACACAAAGTTAATGGCGGGATTTTCTGTAGCTCGTATTACTTTATCAATCGTATCGGTACAACCAAAATCTGAAATACTCACTAACTCAACCGTATAAATACCAGCGGATTTGTATGAATGTCGAGATATTTGTTGTGTAGCAAAGCTTCCGTCACCAAACGACCAATATTCACTTTGGCTACCAAATGGAATTACACTTTCGCTCTGATAGATAAAATCATTATTCACCAAACATTGAATTGAGTCATTAATGGAGAAATTGGATGTTGGATGAGGGTATAAAGTTACAAAGTCAACCAATGTATCAATACACCCACTCGAGGTTGACCCTATTAATTGAATAATTTTGGCTCCGAATGAAGGAAAAGAAAAAGACGGATTTTGTTTATTCTGTATAAGGGTTGTGTCAAAATACCAATCATATCTAAGAGTATCTGATGAATTAATACTTGAAGTATTCGTGATTTCAATACGATTATTTTCCAAGCACTGCTCATAGTTGTTAACCGAGAAATTTAGATTTGGCTCTTCAAATACTTCCACCATTTTTGAAGTAGTATCAGCACATCCAAAACTCGAAGAGGCTATCAAAGTACATTCGTAGTTACCGGAAGACCCATAAACCCAATCTGGGTTTTGACTGTTCGAAGTAAAATCATTGCCAAAGCTCCATTGAAAAGAGAGTGTTCCATTTTTAATGGTTGACTGGTTATTGGGTGTGAATCTATGTCCATTAAAGCACTGCTGAGAGTCATTCACTGAAAATTTAGCCACAGGGTCTGGGTGCACATAAATCTCTTTTTCAATACTATCATAACAACTATGCTGACTGAATGACACAAGTTTCACAATAAATGTATCTGCATTAGAATAACTATGTTTCGTTGAAATAGAAGTTGAAGAGTTGCCATCCCCGAAGTACCACAGGTATTTGAGAGAATCACTACCTGCAATAGAACTATTATTCGCAAATTCAAATTCATTATTGCGTAAACAAGTGGATTTTGGAGATGGAGAGAATGCCGGTTTGGGCTGATTGTAAACCTGAACATTTTTAATCAAACTATCCATACAACCAAATATGGTTTCACCGTAATACTTTACAGCTTTAATTCCTGTTGTTTGATACGACACTTTTGATATCAAGGCGCTATCTACAGCCCCTCCATCATGTACGAAATAATAATTGGTTTTAATACTATCCTCGTTAATCGAGGTTCCTTCAAATACAAATTCGTTACCATAGAGACACATGGCTGACTTCTGTATATCAAATCCCATGTTGGGTTCTGAATAAACTAATACAGAAGCTGATACAGTATCTGCACATCCAAAGATAGTTTTTGCAACT
>VMCP01000040.1 GCA_008081305.1 Bacteroidota bacterium
ATGTGATATTCTCACCTATAAATTGAACAACTGTACTCATTTTAATTTATTAAAGAATTAAGAGGTTAAACGTATTTCGCCATTGTGACAAACCAAACAACCTTGAACAATTTCGTCTTCGAGATCCCAATTAACATCCCCTTTAGGACCTATCAACTTGAGCAATTCCCAAATATTTCTAGCAAATAAATCGGAGGCGTTTCCTGATACACTAGCTGGTAAATTAACCGATCCGACAATTTTAACACCATTGTGGTCGCTTATCGTGTTGGCCTTTGTTTGGGTACAGTTACCTCCTTGTTCTGCAGCCATATCTACAATCACACTTCCGTTTTTCATGAGTGATAATTGTTCATCATCAATCAAAACCGGTGCTTTTCTCCCAGGAACCAATGCCGTTGTAATTACCAAATCCGCTTTTGCCAAAGATTTATTCACGGCTTCTCTTTGCGCTTTTCGGTACTCATCGGTGGCTTCTTTAGCATACCCCCCTTCAGACCCCACTTCCGCTCCTTTTACTTCAATGAATTTTCCGCCTAAACTCTCTACTTGTTCTTTGGTTTCAGGGCGTACATCAGTGGCTTCCACAACCGCGCCTAATCGTTTTGCAGTTGCAATAGCCTGCAAACCTGCGACACCCACTCCGAAAATTAACACCTTCGCGGGAGTTACCGTACCGGCAGCGGTCATTAATAATGGGAATATTTTGTCTAATTGATACGCTCCCTCAATAACGGCTCGATATCCAGCTAAGTTTGCTTGCGAACTCAAAATATCCATACTCTGAGCCCTAGAAATACGAGGTATAGCGTCTAGCGAAACAGCAGAAATTCCCTTTTCATTCATTTTCGAAATCAACTCAGGATTATTTCGATGTTGAAGGGTTGAAATCCATATTTTACCTTTTGGAATATCATTGAATACCGCTTCGTCAGGAATATTGACTTGAACAAGGATATCGGCTTCATAGACCTTTTTCCTATCAACGGTTTCAGCTCCTGCATCTTGGTAATCTGCATCTAAGCAACTTGCACCTAATCCAGCACCTGATTCGACGAGAATTTCAAATCCCATTTTGAGCAAATTCTTTGCTACCGTGGGGGTTATGGAAACGCGCGTTTCGCCTTCTCGGGTTTCTTTAAGGAATCCTATTTTCACAATAAGTATTTGATTTTTTGGCAGTTATACGAAGGTAGACGATTAATGTGATTTACAAAGCAACTAAAATCACATCTTGGTAAACCGAATGTATTCTCCATGCCACGTCAGGAAGTAATGACCAGAAGGCAAATCTGACACATCATACTTTACTCCGTAAGAATAGTCATCCTTTGTTTGGGGTACAAGAAATGCCTTACCTATATGGTTAAACACGGTCAAATTCCGGGGCCACTGAATAGGTGCCACGGTGGGGCAACCAAAGTCCACCGTGATATGTTGATTTGCAGGAACTGGAAAGACAGACAAACACGTATTCGTTTGGTAATTCTGATTTCCTGCTCCCCACTCTATTGAAATCAAATCAGTATAGGTTGTATCTCCTCCGGCAGGGCCAGCCTCAGCATTGAGGGTGACTGAGTATAACCCAGGCTGTGAAAAACTAACCTCCGGGTCGGAAGATTGACTGCTGCTTCCATTGACATATTTCACTCCATTTGCAGGCTGAAAACTCCAATTAAAGGTTCTTAAAAACGGAGTAGATTTATTAGTAAACTTAAAGACATCTCCAGGCGACCCTTTGGTTTTATCTACATCAAAATCCACCGTTACAGGCGGATTTAACCCACCTCCTCCATTTGGCAATGAACGAAAACTATCTCGGTATATCACCTGAGAAACTTGAAAACTCCCCAATGGAGTTACCGTTCCATTGATTTGCAACACAGGTACTATTTCATTTTGGGAAAACCACTTGTATTCAATCTGTTTTCTAGGAATGGGATTCTTCCCCACAGGTGTCACAATGGTATCTACCTCATCAATGAATGTCTTTACACGAATGACGTCTTTATATTCTTTGTAGGGTGTTTTGATGCTACCATAAGCATCTACCACATTGTATCTTGTACCTGCTTGAATGAGTCCAAATACTTGCTGTCCAGGAATCTCAAACTTAAACCTGAAGCTTGTTACATCGCTATCATTATATTCTAGAGGGAACTGATATAATTCATCCTCATCTGAATATTTAGCAGCCAATGGGACACCAGATGCCGTGTAACCCAATCCTTCCGTTTTCATGACAGAACTACTTTTGGAGTAGAATGAATAAATATTTGTAAAACTTAACGGCCCCAAATCAAGGGTATCTTGTGTTTTTTCACCTATTCGGTTTAGGAAATAAAAAGCATAGGGTGTTCGAAAGGATGACTTAAACTCTCGCAATTGTGTTGCTACGGGTGTCAATTTTGAAAAATCCCAAGAAATATTGCTCCCTCTTTTATCCCATGAACTAGGCAGATTCAGTGGACTAGAAATTGATAATCTCGCTGTGTCACCCGCAGATGGCATATGTTTACTTTGAATGCTAACCTGTCCGACGAGGTGATAACTAGCCAAAATGGCAACAAACGCGAAAAATAATTTCCTCATAATAACAAATATATCAAAAAATTGTAGGGGCATTCTTCCGATTAAGATTAAAAAAAACGATTTTTGCAGTTCGATATGGAAGTTATTTGGAAAGCGAAATCATTACCCAACGAAGAACAATCAAAATCGCTTTCAAATGAAATAAACGTTTCCACTCCCATTGCCAATATACTCGTTCAAAGAGGCATTGATACATTTGATAAAGCGAAGCAGTTTTTCAGACCAAAAATCACAGATCTGCATGATCCATTTCTAATGAAGGATATGGATAAGGCCTATGAACGATTGAAAGGAGCTGTAGACAATGGTGAGCCGATGATGGTATACGGCGACTATGATGTAGATGGTACTACAGCTGTTAGTATTGTGTATTCCTATTTTGTTACACTAAATCCGAACATAGAATATTACATACCAGATCGCTATAAGGAAGGGTACGGCATCAGTAAGATAGGAATTGACTATGCCAAGGAAAAAGGCATCAGCCTAATCGTTTCACTTGATTGTGGGATTCGTTCTAATGAACTGATTGATTACGCCAATGGATTAGGTATTGACTTTATTATTTGTGATCACCACTTACCGGGTGAAACATTACCCAAAGCACATTCCATTTTGAACCCGAAACGTTCTGACTGTCATTATCCATACAAAGAGTTAAGCGGTGCCGGTATAGGATTTAAACTCGTTCAGGCATATTCTAAAAAAGAGGGTTTCGCTGAAGACAAGGTTATGGACTATATCGATCTTGTAGCCGTAAGTATTGCAGCTGACATGGTTGATGTACGTGGGGAAAATCGGGTCCTCGCCTATTATGGGTTAAAAAAATTAAATGAAAATCCGTCTATAGGGTTACAAGCCTTGATTGCTTTAAACCCGGGTAAAAAACAGTACACTTCACAAGATATCATTTTTGGGATTGGACCTAAAATTAACGCAGCAGGAAGAATTTCGGATGCGACAGCAGCCGTTAGGGTACTAATTGAAACCGAGTATACCAAAGCAGTTCAACTCACGCGAGTATTAACCGAGCGAAACGACGAACGCAAAGAACTCGACAATGACATAACGAAGAACGCCATCGAAATGGTGGAATCATCGGGTGAATTACACTCTCATAAAAGCATCGTCATTGTGGGTCAAGATTGGCATAAAGGAGTCATTGGAATTGTGGCAAGTAGAATGGTAGAGCAGTTTTACAAGCCCACCATTGTATTTTCCAATATTGATGGAATACTCACAGGGTCAGCCAGAAGTGTCAAAAACTTTGATATTCACGAAGCTATTACCCAATGTTCTGAGTGGGTGGAACAATTCGGCGGACATAAATATGCTGCGGGATTAAGTATTAAAGAGGAAAATTTTGCTTCATTCAAACAAGCCTTTGAAGCAATCGTTGCCGATAATATTCAAGATGAATCTCTACTTCCAGAAGTAGAATACGATTTGGAAATTGACATCGATACAGTAGATCAAAAGTTCTTAAACTTGGTCAAACAAATGGAGCCATTCGGACCAGGAAATCCACAACCCATATTCTACACTTCTAATTTGCGTTGTACGGGACCCCGGGTACTCAAAGATCGCCATCTCAAGTTCCAGTGTTTGCAATCAAGAGGCCCAAGCATCGATGGTATTGGTTTCGGACTTTCAGAATTTTATCCAACCGTTTCCAACGGAGCAGTATTTCAAGCCTGTTATTCAATTGAAGAAAATTATTTCAACGGGCAGGTTAAACTACAACTGCGGATTAAAGATATCAAGCCAGCTAAATAAGCCGTTGAAGATTAAGGCTTTTTGCGGAATACCCGAACATCGTAAATCGTATCAATGTCACTAGGAAAATAAGCCACCTCCTGGTATTGTTTTAAAGATCTCAATGTGTCCAAAGGCAGAGGAGCATCTCTTCTTGCATGGAAATTATCCCATATGAGGATTGTTTTCTCCGGAAACCAATCATACCCTTCTCGGGTATCCAAACTCCATAGGTATTGTGTCATCCCCTGCATCACACCTGCATTTTGAATGGCTGACTCTACAGGTTCATATGGATCCAAATCCAATAGTACATTCATCTCAGGGAGCTGATGTACAATCATGTACTTACTCCATCCCTTGGAATCAATGAAATTCATTGCTTCTTCCCACTGAGGAGTACCAGGAAAACCTTTGATACTATTTTTACCTTTAAATGGAAGATCAAATCCAGCCCCTTGAAACGCGATAAATATCGAAATGAAGTAGGTAACTACCTTTATACCTCGATTGAGAAATCTAATATCAAGAGACATGATTTTATGCAATGAATATTGTGCTAAAATCGCAGCAACCGGACTCACGACCATAAACACTCGCACAAGGCCATGCGAACCAAGCATGCCAGCATACCATATAAAACTATGCGCGAAGAAATAACCGCCAAAAAGAGGTAAAGCTACCCACAGCATAAATTGACTCATTTCGTGCGGCGTATGTTTTTTATACCTCGTAAAAATATAGTTGGTTACGATGGGCACACTCAGAAAAACCAAAAACGTTACCCAAATACCCGTAATTGACTTTTGCGCTTGAATGTAATGCCAGAATGATCCACTGCCCGGATCAAATTTCCCTTCTGCTTCAAAACTAAAGTAAGGGTTATGAGCAATGAAATAATTCCATTCCCCTGATATCAGTGCGGCGATTAAAGCAAAAATTAATGTTCCCGATAACAAATAAAGCAAATGCTTCCATTTACCTCTCATGATAAGAAATGGAATTAGGGCACCAATAAGTACTAACCCCTCTGTACGAATAATGGGTAAAAACGATGCCACAATTATTCCTGCTGTGTATCGATGTGAGACTATCAAATACATCACCCATACCAAAACCAGCGCGTTGGTTGGTTCCGTTAAAGAAGAATAAAAATTAGCCAATACAACTGGCTGCAATCCCATGAGTAGAATCAACATCCACGCATTTCTCATACCCAGTTTCCGACCAGTCAAATAAGTCAACCAAGCAGTTGCCAACGTTGCCGTTGTGTTCAGAAAATAAATGGTTTTTATCCCAAATTGTGCAAATGGAGCGGCCAATGCTGTAAAAAACGGTTTCCCCCATAAATCTAAAATCAATTCGGGATGCTTAAAACTCCAACGAGCAAATAAGTAATGATTCCAAGAATCTTGTCCTCCGGCAGGTGCTTCAGCGGTAAATCCTACCCAAGAATACAAAAATGCCAACCAAAGCAAGGCAAGCACAGCTGCGTGACTATTTTTATGTTCTTTTAAGAATGAGGGTAGAGCAATCACCCAACGAAAATAATAGAAAAGTCCCTAAACTAAGGGACTTTTCACAATGCTA
>VMCP01000274.1 GCA_008081305.1 Bacteroidota bacterium
TTTATTGTTTTAGTAGCGGGAGCAGGACTCGAACCTGCGACCTTCGGGTTATGAGCCCGACGAGCTACCACTGCTCCATCCCGCGATGTTGTAGCCCGTAGGGGAATCGAACCCCTCTTTCATCCGTGAAAGGGACGTGTCCTAGCCGATAGACGAACGGGCCAAACGTGTTTGGAGGTGCAAAAATACGAGAAGAATCTATTTTACAAAAGGAAATTTTAAAAATCACTCCCCGTGCTCAATGATTTCTCCGTCACCCCATAATTCTTCTAGGCTGTAGAATGATCTTTGACTCTCAGAAAAAACATTTACAACTACACTGTAATAGTCTAAAAGGACCCAATCTGATCCGTTTTTTCCCTCTCGGTGGCTGGGTTTCTCCTTTAGTGATTTTAACATCACCTCTTCTACACTATCTGCTAATGCATCTATTTGACGATTCGATCCACCGTGACATATCACAAAAAAATCTGCGAAAGATGAACCAACTTTTCTTAAATCAATGCTAATGATGTCTTTCCCTTTTTTCTCTTGTAGTCCGTGGACTATCATCTTCATCATTACTTCGCTATCGTGCGCGTTTCTTACTGCCATTTAGACTTTCTTTGTACAAAGAACGCCATTTTTTAACGAATCATCGGTTTATGAGTTCTAGCAAATTACAATATCTGAAACAATGCACCTCCACTCAGGATCATTTGAAAAATGTAATTGAATCAATAAACCTGCCTTTTGCCTTTTATACAGACCACCAAACCAACGGGTATGGTCAGCACGATTCCAATTGGAAATGTCCTAAAGGGTCGGGATTAGCTTTTTCTATGGCCTTGGAGGTAGAACCACCATACAAAGAGGACTTGGTTAACTTAAACAAGGCGGTCACAGCAGCAATTACAGAATGCATCGCTTCCATTGCTGGCCCGATCGAAATTAAATGGCCAAACGACCTTATTGTTAGAGATAAAAAACTAGGCGGCATTATCATGAATTTAGTGAACGATAATTCAATACTGCTGATTGGTTTTGGTCTAAATCTCAAAAAAATACAAAACACCCCCATAGCCATTTCGCTTGAGGAAATTCAAGTAGAAGCAGATGTTCATGCTATTGCACAATCACTGTATCATGCATTAACTCAGGTCCGATCTTTACCAGTAAACAGGCTAAAACACACTTACAATCATTTGCTATGGTTCTTGAACAAAGAAGTCTCTCTAAATTGGGCAGAAGGCTACGGCAACCAGTCAAAAATTGGCATTTTTCGTGGGGTGGATGAGCATGGACGAGCAGTAATTGAGCAAGATGGTGAATTAAAATCGTATCAACACGGCCAAGTACGCCTAAAATACCCTAAATAAAACCAACGTTTTATCCAAGTAAAGCGTCTTAAATAAAGAAACGCTACCTTTATGAATAGCTATGAAACGTCGAGAATTTTTTCAATTTAAACGGGCGGTTGCGCCACCTTCAACGGGCCTGAAGGTTTCCCGCAGAACCAATACGGGATTAGATGTTTACTCCTCATCATGGAACCAAGATGATTTATTGCATCTTTTGAGGAGGGTAACATTTGGTGTTTCGAAAGGGGATGTTGAAGAATTCAGTGGCCTAAACCTTGAAAAAACCATCGATAAGCTATTAGATACTTCAGTCGTATCTGCAGGTGAACCACTCAATCATTATGGCAGCAGGTTAACGGATCCCGATGTTAAACTTGGTGAATCATGGGTGAAAGCACCCTTTAATCCCACTCTAGAAGGAGTTCGTAAGCAGAGTATGAAAGGGTGGATATGGTCATTGGCATTAAACCAAAAACCAACAGCCTTTGGGAAGATGCTACTTTTTTGGCATAATCATTTTGCCGTTGAAATGCGCATGGTTCCTAGCGCAAGTGCATTTTATCATTATTGGAAGGTGTTGTCTGATTATTCTTTAGGGAATTTCAAAACATTTACGAGGCAAATTACCGTCGATACGGCCATGCTTTACTATCTCAATGGAAGATTAAATAGAAAAGGAGCGCCGGATGAAAATTACGCCCGGGAACTACAAGAGCTTTTTACCCTAGGTAAAGGTCCTGATAGTCAATACACCGAAGACGACGTGAAAGCAGCCGCTAGGGTTCTCACCGGTTTCACCATCAATTACAGAACGACGCCTTTTTCAAGTATTTTCAGTGCGAACAGACACGATACCGATGACAAGCAATTCTCTTCTTTCTTTGATAATACCGTAATAAAAGGAAGAACGGGTATCAATGCGGGGATGGATGAGCTGAACGATATGCTAGACATGATTTTCGCTAAGGAAGAGGTTTCCAAACACATTTGTAGAAAGCTATACCGTTACTTCGTTTATTACAAAATCGATGACAATGCGGAAGCCAATGTTATTGCACCACTTGCGAAGATTTTTAGGGATAATAATTACGAGTTAAAGCCTGTTTTAAAGGCATTGTTTATGAGCGAGCATTTCTTTGACTCATGGAATCGAGCTTGCGTGATAAAAGACCCTCTCACTCATTCGGTAAACTTCTTGAGACAATTTGAAGTTAAGTTACCTTCAGCTAGCAATATTGAGACCCTTTATCAAGCCTTTGTTTTTGGGGCAAGTTACACTGCGATTAATCAAATGGATTTGGGAGATCCACCGAGTGTTGCAGGGTGGGAGGCATGGTATCAATTACCACTTTATCAGAGGTCTTGGATTACTTCTGACTCACTTCCCAAGAGAAATGAATTACAAGACTATATCCTATGGATAGGGCATAAAATCGGTTCCTACACGATGAAAGTAGATGTTTGGGATCTAACCAAAAAGTTCTCAAAACCGAATGATGCAGATCAGTTAATTGACGATGCCATACATTTTCTACTTCCCATGAGTTTAAGCGCTGGTCAAATATCAACGTTGAAAAACATTCTTTTACCAGGAGGAATTCCTGATTATAACTGGACGGATGATTACAACGCAGCCATTAACGATACGTATCCAAATCACGCAACAGCCTTGCAAAGTGTAACCCTCAGGTTAGCTTCATTGTATAAAGCCATGATGAACCTATCAGAATACCAACTTTCTTAAAGCGAAACGACATGAAAAGAAGATCATTTATTAAAACAGCGGCAGCGAGTAGCGTGTTACCGGTTTCGCTTAATGGAATGAGTTTAAGATCATACCAAAAAGGTTCTTTACTGTCGGCTTTGAGTAAGCGCTCTGCAAAGGATAAAGTACTGGTTTTAATACAACTCAACGGCGGAAATGATGGACTAAACACCATTATCCCGCTAGATCAATATGCTAAATTATCAAAGGCCCGCTCAAATGTGTTGATTCAAGAATCCTCTGTGTTAACATTAAAATCCAACAAAAAGACGGGTCTCCACCCTAAAATGGGAGGATTACAAAACCTTTATGCCAATGATAAACTGAATATTGTTCAATCGGTGGGATACCCACAACCTAACTTTTCGCATTTCCGTTCTACGGATATTTGGATGAGTGCTTCTGAAAGCGACGAGGTTTTAACAACGGGTTGGGTTGGGCGATATTTAAATAAGCGTTTTGAGGGATTTCCGGAGGATTATCCCAACGCAAATATGGAAGACCCTTTGGCAATTCAAATAGGACCTTTGGTTTCTTTAGCATTCATGGGCCCTGAAGCAAATATGGGGATGGCGGTTACAGACCCAAGTAGCTTTTATAACCTCGTGGACAACGCAGTTGGGGACGTTCCATCTACGCCGAGTGGCGACGAGTTAGCGTATATCAGGATGTTGGCTCAACAAACCAACGAATATGCCGATGTGATCAAGGCGGCTGCTAATAATGGAACGAATAAGTCTGCTAAATACCCAACGGGGGTGCGATCTAATGACTTATCTGAGCAATTGAAAATTGTAGCACGATTGATACACGGTGGTCTAACAACGCCTGTTTATATGGTGAGCATAGGTGGCTTTGATACGCATAGTGCGCAGGTAGATGATACGGATACCAAGGAAGGTTCACATGCGAACTTACTGGGGCAATTGAGCACGGCCATTGAAGCCTTTCAAGATGATTTGGAGTTATTGGGAATAAGTGAGCGTGTCACAGGGATGACTTTTAGCGAGTTTGGAAGAAGGGTTCAAAGCAATGCTTCTACGGGTACCGATCACGGAGCTGCTGCACCACTGATGGTTTTTGGAGATGCGGTTCAGCCGGGAATAATTGGTAATAACCCTAATATTCCAGATGCTACCACAGTCAGCGATAACGTACCGATGCAGTTTGATTTCCGTCAAGTTTATTCAACCGTCCTCAAAGACTGGTTTGAATTAAGCTCAACTGAGGTGAAGGACATAATGGGTGCGGATTTTAATACGCTACCAATTTTCAAAAATAGCGCGGCAAACTTGGAGGACTTTGCAGACTTCATGACGCAAATAAACCTAAGAAGCGTATACCCAAATCCGAGTCGCGGACATTCTACGGTAAACTACAGCACCGATGGTGGAGGTGTGTTGTCACTTTCTTTGTATGACCCTATGGGTACAAGAATTACAGAGTTTTTCAATAAACCACACCAAGCAGGAGAACATGCATACCGCATGGATTTGAGAGGACTCAAAGCTGGGAATTATATTGTCCAGTTAAAAAGCAATCTCAAGTCATTTACGGAGGTAATACAGGTATTGTAATTGGAAGCTATAAAAAAAAGTGTGATTTCGTTGCGAGAAAGAAATTGATTCGTATTTTTGCACTCCCAAAATTGTCCGATGGTGTAATTGGCAACACGTCTGATTTTGGTTCAGAAGAGTCCAGGTTCGAGCCCTGGTCGGACAACTAAACGATTTGATGATAACAGGGAAGGGCCCTGTGAAAGTAAAATCTAATTATGACTTCTCTTATACATCCTGTAAAAATCTTTGGGGGTTCTGCATCCCAAGAATTAACCAAAGCAATCTGCGAATTTTATGGGGCTCTTCCAGGCCAACTTTCAGTAAGTCGTTTCAGCGACGGTGAATTTCAACCGAACTTTCATGAGTCTGTTCGAGGTTGTGATGTGTTTATCGTTCAATCTACATACCCGAATAGTGATAACTTGATGGAATTGCTCATGGCTATCGATGCTGCCAAAAGAGCGAGTGCAAATTACATTACTGCTGTTGTGCCGTATTACGGTTTTGCACGTCAAGATAGGAAAGACAAACCACGCGTTTCCATCGCATCAAAGTTAGTAGCTGATTTGTTAGGTACTGCTGGTGCTAACCGTGTAATGACTATGGAGCTTCATGCACCTCAGATTCAAGGCTTCTTTAACGTGCCTGTGGATCACCTCGAAAGTTCGATCATTTTTGCTCCGTATATCAAAACATTGAAACAGGACAACTTAGTTATTGCTGCGCCTGATGTTGGGGCGAGTAATCGAATCCGTGAGGTAGCTAAAATGTTGAACTTGCCGATGGTCATCTGTGACAAGGAGAGAAAAAAAGCGAATGAAATTGCTAACATGACTGTTATCGGTGATGTGGATGGCAAGGATGTGGTTTTAATAGATGACATCATAGACACGGGTGGAACTCTTTGTAAAGCAGCTGCAATGTTGACGGAGAAAGGTGCGAAAACAGTTCGAGCTTTATGCTGCCACCCCGTTTTGAGTGGAAAAGCTTACGAAAATATTGAGGGTTCGGTGTTAACAGAATTGGTTGTAACCGACACCATCCCCTTGAAGAAACATATTGAAAAAATCAAGGTCCTTTCGGTAGCGCCGTTATGGGCCAGAGCTATCCGGAATGTACACGAGAATGGTAGTATCAGCTCGCTTTATAAGCAAGTTATCATTGCTCAAACATCTTTGGATTTACAACAAATCAAATAATAATATCAATTTAATA
>VMCP01000127.1 GCA_008081305.1 Bacteroidota bacterium
AAATGATTTTTTCATGGTTTGTTTGTTTGAACAAATATAATTCAGTTAAGTTTTGTTTTTTCTATTTCTGAGGAATCCACGGAATTTCTCGACCACCAAATTTTTGATCTAAATGACGAGATAGAGTGAAAAGGTAATCGGAAAGTCGATTTAAGAACTTGATTACAAAGGGTTGTATTTCTTCTATATCGCTGAGATGTACCACCAAACGTTCGGCACGTCTGCATACACATCGGGCAACATGACAATGTGCGCCCTGAGAAGTTGCACCAGGTAAAATGAAATTCTTTAACTCTGGTAGGGTTTCGGTAATTCTATCAATTTCTCTTTCCATTTGCTCAATAATGCGTGACTGAAAAGAGGGTAGTTCCATTTTACTATTCGGCGAAGAGGCTAGGTGAGAACCGATTACAAACAGGTTATTTTGTATATCAGACAAAACGCTTTCTTCATCGCTACCCTGAATAAAAGACCTTACCAATCCAATTTGGCTATTTAGTTCATCCACTGTTCCGTAACTCTCTACTCGTATATGGTGCTTCGCCACGCGATCTCCACCAATTAAGCCCGTTTTTCCATCGTCTCCCTTCCGGGTATATATTTTAAATGACATAAGGTTGTTTAAATGACAATTCAAGAGGTAAAATGTTTACCTCTGTCTAAAACTAATACAATTGTTCTTCTGCTAGAACTTTGAATATCTTACGGGGAAGTTTCCCTTCGTAGGCAACAGCATGAACAGCTTCTACCACGGGCATACTTAGTCCTATTTCCTTTGCTTTTTGATAAACCAAATCCGTTGCATAATATCCCTCAGCTACCATATTCATCTCTAATTGAGCTGATTTGACAGAATAGCCTTTTCCGAGCATATTACCGAAGGTTCGATTTCGACTAAACTGTGAATAGCAAGTAACAAGTAAATCGCCCAAGTATGCAGATTCTTTAACGTCGCGACTTTCTTGGTGAAGGGCATGTAAAAAAGCCTTCATTTCTCGAATCGCATAGGATACCAATACAGCTTGAAAGTTATCGCCATAGCCCAATCCGTGTGCAATTCCAGCTCCAATAGCATAAATGTTTTTTAGCACCGATGCATATTCCGCCCCAATTAGGTCGGTAGTTTGCATGACGTTTATGAATCTACAGGTTAATTTCTTAGCGAGTTCTTTGGTAATAGATTCATCTAAAGCACTAACTGTCAGATAGCTAAGTTTTTCCAGCGCCACTTCCTCTGCGTGGCAAGGCCCCGATATCAACGCGATATGATCCATCGGAATACGATGTTCTTCGTGCAAGAATTCAGCGATTACTCTTTTGCTCTTAGGTTCGATTCCCTTTATAGCTGTGATGTATTTTTTCTCTGGAGGAAGTTGAACATTGCTCAAAACTCCACCTACAAAAGCAGAGGGTACTGCGACCAATACCCAATCACCTTGGTGAATACATGCTTGTAAATCATGGGTAGGGAATAATCTCTCCATCGGAAAGTCAACCGATGAAAGGTATTTTGGATTGTGATGAAACTCTTTGATATAATCAACGGTTTCCTCATCCCGCATCCACCAATGAATCTGGATTTGGGGCTGTTCCAATAGGATTTTAATCAGAGCAGTAGCCCAACTTCCATTGCCTATAACACTTATGGTGGTTCGGGGAGATTGATCCATGTATTACTTTAAAATTTGAGAAGCGTGTTCTTTGGTTTTTACTTTCTCTATAATCTCTTCTAAAACGCCTTCCTCATTGATGATAAAGGTCGTGCGTTTAATTCCCATATACTTTCTACCGTACATATTTTTCTCAACCCAAACCCCGTAAGCATTTGCCACGGTTTGTTCTGTATCAGCAAGAAGATCAAACGGCAATTCATATTTATCAATGAACTTCTGATGTTTGGCTTCCTTGTCTGGGCTAACACCTAAAATTTTATATCCAGCATCCAAGAATTTTTGATAGTGGTCTCTCAAGTCACAAGCCTCAGCTGTGCATCCCGGAGTATCATCCTTAGGGTAGAAATACAAGACAAGTTTTTTGCCCTTATAATGATCCAAGGTGAGGGTTTCTTCTTTTTGATTCTTCGCGCTAAAGGCGGGTGCTTTTTTTCCTATTTCTGGTAACATACTTTATCTAACAAGCGTTGGATTTAAAGGTTTTCTAATACAAATTTGGTTAAACGATCAAAAAGGTGTCTGCGCGCCGCCCGATCAGAAATACCGTGTGCGCGGTTCGGGTAAATTTCACTATCGAATTTTACGTTTTCTTTGATCATGGCATTGATCATCTCGGCCGTATTTTGAAAATGCACGTTATCATCACCGGTTCCGTGTACTATAAGATATTTCCCTTTGATGTTTTTGGCAAAGTTGATGGGGGAGTTATCGTCGTACCCTGAAGGATTGTCTTGCGGACGTTGTAAATATCGCTCGGTGTAAATATTATCGTAATATTTCCAATGTGTAACAGGAGCCACAGCTATCCCCATTTTAAAGATATCAGGACTCTTGGTCATGCATAGGCTGGTTAAGTATCCGCCAAAGCTCCAGCCCCAAATACCGATTCGGCTTTTATCAATAAAGGGTAAACGACCGAAATATTCCGCGGCAAAACGTTGATCTTCTTGTTCTATTTTACCCAATTGTTTGTACGTGCATTTTTGAAATTCACTTCCTTTGTTTCCCGTTCCACGGTTATCTACGCAAACCACCACATAGCCTTTACTCGCTAGGTATTGGAACCATTGTCCGTATCGGTTGTATCGGTTGCGACAAATGCTATTTCCTGGTCCACCATAACAATACATCAGAAGGGGATAGGTTTTATCGGGATCCATATTGTTGGGTTTCAACATCCAATAATTGAGGGTGAAATTACTTGAGTCTAGAGGAATTTCTCCAAACGTAATTTTTCCTGGGTTCTTGGCTTTGTACGCATTGTAAAAAGCAGTATCATCCCAAGTTTTAAAATAACGGTTTCCCAATAAACAAACCCGATAAGTAGGGTTTTCGCTGTGATTACTCACAATTGCATAAATCCATTTTGCTCCTTCGGATGCTATGATATATTGATCCCCAGTTCCAGCCTTATACCCCAGTACAGAAGACTTCTTTTTCCCATTGAGTTTAATCATGTAAAGATGATCTTCTACCGTCGAACCTTCCGTAGACCGATAATATACGTATCCATTTTTTGGATTAAACCCATCAATGGAGTTTACTTGCCATTCCCCACTGGTCAATGGTTCGTTAGTTTTATTGGTGTAGTCACAGGTATAAATATGATTGTATCCTGTGAGAGTGCTCAAATAGAGAAACTTAGTTGAGTTAGGGATAAGCGTAAACTTATCGTTGATATCAATATACGTTTCTGCGCCTTCTTCAATAATCACTTCCATATGGTCAGTTTTGCTATTCCAAATAAGCACTTCCCACTGGTTTTGTAAGCGATTTAAACGTTGGATGCTCAGATGCTTATCTGTTTGCATCCATTGAAAGCGTGGAATGTATTGGTCTTCTTGACTCTCTAATGGTAGTTGACGGTTGCTCTTTTTCTCAACATCATAAACAAACACATCAACACGTGAATTGTCTTCGCCAGCTTTTGGGTATTTCCATTTAACCTGATTTGGATACAGTTCATGAAACTCATCCATGGAGAATTCCTTAACCTTACGCTCATCAAACTTATAATACGCGATATATCGTCCACTCGGACTCCATTCAAATCCTTGACTCATGGAGAACTCTTCTTCGTATACCCAATCTACAGCACCATTTATAATTTCATTGAATTTGCCATCCTTGGTTATACTCTTTTCCAAACCTTTTGCCAAGTTGTAAACATACAAGTTATTGTCTCTTACATAGGCTAAGTTTTCATTATTTGGGCTTAGGGTAGGGTAGCGCAAACGCCCTGGGATATCTATGCATTTTTTATCATTCAGGTATACTACATGTGCCATATAGGAGGCACTATGTCGGTAAATAGCTTGACGGTTGCTTTTGACCAAAAGAAACTCCATGTTTTTTGAAAATTCCCAAGATCCCATCGGGATGTCTTTTTCAAACCAGCGTGAATGAAATAAGGTATCGCCGCGCTGAAAATCTCTTTCAGGTAGGATTTCAGTTACGTACCATTGTATCCCATCTCCCCCGCTTAAGCTGTCTTTATAAAAACCCGATTTTAACATTCTTTCTCCATCCGGGGAGAAACGGTGAATGTTTTTTGCTTGTGGTCGTATACTGCTATTGTGAAAATCTTCTAATGTGAATTCCTGCGCCTGTAGGGTTGAACCAAATGCAATCAGGGTAATTAAAGTAAATAGCGTAATATTTCTTTTGTTCATAAATTAGTTCAATCGTTTTAATTGGATATCTGTGGTTGGTGCGATAACAACAGGAATCAGTTCCTTGGTAACCACACTACCATCTATTCCAAACCACTTTTCAGGGGTGCCTCCAAATTTCCTCAATACGCCATATCCCTGCATGACCAACTGATCTACAAATGGAGTATCGTTTTCACTGCTCATTTCTTCTTCAACAAGTACAAAGCGAAAATCGCCTATGGTATGTGCATCAGAAAAACCATGATAATGTGGATCGAGGTCAATCTCCTTGTTCTTGAGCATTTCATCGATGACCATTTTTAGATATATCGATAGTTTTGGTTGGACTCTAAAACCTAATCGGAATCTGATTTTATAGATATCATTCTTTTCAAGAACCGTGACCTTATATTCTTTGGTGTAGGGTTCGTCGGTAACCTCGAAATTTACAAACCAATAAAAATCAGCTCGTTTAGGGCGTTTTTGCAGGATGGAATAGAATAAGGTTGATTCCGCTTCATCATCTTTCGGAGCTTTTGAGAGATATACCAAGTGAGTTGCAAACTTCGGTAAGGTGGTGTCCTGGCTTAGACTCCTTAATTTATTTCGATAATTACTGATCTTTTCGGTAACTACCATTTGTTGTTTCATCTTACCCGAACGGAAACTCACATACATGATCGTAATCATGATGGCTCCGATCAGCAATACAACCCATCCACCTTCCATCAGTTTGGATAAGTTTGCCATCAAGAAAGCCGATTCAATTGCAAATAGCACCAACATGATTACCCAAATGAGAGCCATATTCCATCGTTTCGTCTGAAGGAAATAGAACAATAGAATACTGGTCATCAAAAAACTAAGTGATATGGCTAATCCGTATGCGGCTTCCATGGCTACGGACTTTTTGAAAATCAATGCGATGCTTATGCAACCAATGAGTAGGGCAGTATTTACCGCGGGGATATAAATCTGTCCCTTGATGGTACTAGGGAATTTAATGGTGAATTTTGGTAAAAAGTGTAAGCGAATAGCTTCAGATGCCAGGGTATAGGCTCCAGTAATAACGGCTTGAGAAGCAATGATGGCAGCAAGTGTGGCAATCCCAATTCCAAATGGTAAGAACCATTCTGGCATAATACCAAAAAAAGTACGAGCACCATCTAAGGTTTGTCCTTCTTTACTTAATAGCCAAGCTCCCTGTCCGAAATAGTTTAGTAGTAATGCAATCTTAACGAAGGCCCAAGACACGCGAATATTTTCGCGCCCACAATGACCCAAGTCGCTGTATAATGCCTCAGCACCCGTTGTACACAAGAAGACAGCACTAAGCAATAGATAAGCATCAGGAGAAGCTGTAAGAAACTTGAATAACCAATAGGGGTTTATTGCTCTCAATACATCGGGATTTGTAAAAATCTGCGCACCGCCTAATATCCCTAGCATGATAAACCATAACATCATGACCGGTCCAAAAAATTTCCCTACGGAATCGGTACCCACTCGTTGAAACAGGAAA
>VMCP01000033.1 GCA_008081305.1 Bacteroidota bacterium
GCCATGGCTAATTGAGCGACTTCTTTGCCGTCCCCAAAAATGCCGAATTTAGCCTTCCCTGTTAATACTTCCTTTCGACCAATCAGTGATGCCTGTCTACTCTGAAAGGCAATTTTATAATCATTGATGACCTGTTGGTTAAATTCTTCTTGGGTCAATTCTTCCAGTTTTTGGGCCGCCTCTTGCATTGGTGCAAAGATACGCAATTTTTAAAGGCCCTTTGCGGCATTCGATTGGGGCTTAGCATTGTCCTTTTATTGAACTAATTTCGCCCAAGTATGCCAGAATTTTCTCTTTCTTCTCCTTTTGAACCCAAGGGTGATCAACCTGAGGCAATCAATCAGTTAAAAGAAGGTGTTCTTTCTGGTCAAAAAGCGCAAACCTTGCTCGGTGTAACAGGTTCGGGTAAAACTTTTACCGTTGCGAATGTCATACAAGAAACAAAACGTCCTGTTTTGGTCTTGAGTCACAATAAAACCCTTGTGGCGCAGTTGTATGGGGAATTCAAACAATTCTTCCCCGATAACGCCGTTGAATACTTCGTAAGTTATTACGATTATTACCAACCCGAAGCATTTATACCTACCACAGGAACGTACATTGAAAAAGATCTGAATATCAACGACGAAATCGAAAAGCTTCGTCTTAAGACGGTGTCAACCTTGCTTTCTGGTCGCAGGGATGTCATCGTTGTGGCGAGCGTGAGTTGTATTTATGGTGCGGGAAATCCTTCTGATTATGAGAATACCATTATCCGTCTTAATGAGGGAATGGAGATTTCTCGTCAACAGTTACTTTATCGATTGGTGGAATCCTTGTATGCACGTACTACCGTTGATTTTAAAAGAGGAACTTTTCGGGTAAAAGGGGATACCGTTGATGTGCACTTAGCGTACAATGATTACGCCATACGCATCGGGTTTTTTGGGGATGAAATAGAGGAAATCTACAGTTTCGAACCAGAAACAGGTAAAAAAATCGACGACTTATTGGATTGTGCTATTTATCCGGCGCAGATTTATGTTTCTCCGCGGGATCGATTGGAACAGGTGATTCATGAAATTCAAGACGATTTAGTGGCTCAAATGGAATTCTTTCAGCAACAAGGAAGATACTTAGAAGCTAAACGCTTGGAGGAAAGGGTGAATTTTGATTTAGAAATGATTCGTGAGTTGGGTTATTGCAATGGTATTGAGAATTACTCCCGTTATTTTGATAGAAGAAACCCAGGAGATCGCCCTTTCTGCTTACTGGATTATTTTCCGAAAGACTTTTTGCTGGTGGTAGATGAAAGCCATGTAACCATTCCTCAAATTAGGGCCATGTATGGCGGAGATCGATCGAGAAAAATCAACCTTGTAGATTATGGGTTCCGATTACCTGCGGCGATGGATAACAGACCTCTACAATTTGAAGAGTTTTATCAAATTGTAAGTCAAGCCATATACGTTAGTGCAACCCCTTCTGAATTTGAGATCCAGGAGTCAGAGGGAGTGGTAGTTGAACAGTTGATTCGTCCAACGGGATTATTGGATCCAAAAATTGAAGTGCGTCCTCTAGAGAATCAAGTCGATGATCTGATAGAGGAAATTCATAAAGTTGTTGAGCAGGGAGATCGGGTGCTGGTAACGACCTTGACCAAGAGAATGTCTGAGGAATTATCGAAGTATTTGGCAAAGCTTGGGATTAAAGTAGGGTATTTACACTCCGAGGTTAAAACCTTGGATAGGGTTGAAATCTTACGAAATTTAAGGCTAGGCGGAATTGATGTTTTGGTGGGTGTTAATCTATTGAGGGAAGGGTTGGATTTGCCAGAAGTTAGTTTGGTAGCTATCATGGATGCAGATAAGGAAGGGTTTTTAAGAAGTGAAACGAGTTTGGTACAAACCATTGGTCGTGCTGCTCGAAACCACAAAGGAAGAGTGATTATGTATGCGGATCGCATCACGGGTAGCATGAGAAAAACCATTGATGAAACCGAACGCCGAAGAAACAAGCAAATCGCACACAATGAAGATCATGGAATTACTCCAACGACCGTGAATAAGTCTAAAAAGGAGATCTTCAAGCAAACGTCTGTATTGGACTCTGTGGAGGGAAAAGGGGATGAAAATGCGTATAACTTCAACTTAGAACAGCAGAATAAAGCGGCTGACCCAATTTTGGATTATCTAAATAAACCCGAGTTAGAGAAAGCGCTTAAAAAAGCGGAAAAAGACATGTTACGGGCAGCCAAAGAAATGGAGTACATGGAGGCCGCGCGTCTACGCGATGAGGTAGAAATGCTGAAGCAGAAGATTAAAGAATGCGTTTGATCTACTCAACCACCGTAATCTCTGCGGCATTTACGGCAGCTACATTGAAGAAACCCGCGATACCTCTTTTGGGGTTCTGGTTGAGGTAAAATAGATTACTCATGATGTTTACGGGAGGAGTAGCGAATAGTCCGCCATTATTGCTTTCGTTGACGATCAACTGAAACCAAAAGTAAGCCTCTCTGCTGATTGAATGTATTTCAACCCTTACTTTTTCCCCATCAACATAAGGCCTTAGGAACTCATTTAGTTGCGAGAATCTAACGGGATAAATGAAAAGATCACCATCTTGACCATTGGAATTATTTCCCATGTCTTGAGAAATATTGAGGTCGTTGATGTCACCGAGTAAAGTGTCGTTTCTGAATGTTTTGAGCCAATAATGGTTACCTATCCCGGGAAGATCATAGGCGAAAATCTCGCAATAACGACCTGTATCAATAAAGGGAGGTCCATTTCCTTTGGTTGGTACCGTGCGTAAGCTATCTATGCGATCGGCGGTAGGGTAAAGTTTTGTAATCCCTACGACGGTATCTCCGTTTTCTATAATGAATAAGGCATAAGAAGAACCAACTGTAAGCGTGTCACCGCTCATTTCATTTGGATTCCAGCGATAATAACCCATCGAATCATGGATGAAGGGAAATATCTTCCCCGTGCTGGTATCGGCAAGAACGACAGTGGCTGTAGTAACGGGTGGTTCTGTTCCTGGAAGATCAAAAAATGGTATGCTTTCGGTTAAGCGAATGGTTTGCGTTTGTAGCTGATTATCAATAAAAGCATCTACTACTAACTTCTTTTGCTTTTGCTCAACATCAACCTCAACAATATCTTCACATGCCGTTTGACTAAAAGCAAGAAAAACAAATGCGGTTAGATAAATTAGACTTTTGAACTTCATGATTAATTCCATTTAAAATTGTACGAAATAGCAGGAACGATGCTTCCAATTACACTGAATTGAATGGCTTGGTTAATTCCAGTGTTTTGATAATTATTCTCAAAATAAATAGAGAAAGGATTTCGTCGGTTGTAAGCGTTATATACACTAAACACCCAATTGCTTTCCCATTTACCTTTTTTCTTTTTGGTGTAGGTTGCAGAAAGATCTAAGCGATGGTAATTAGGGTTGCGGACATTGTTTCTATCGTTGCTACCAGCATCTGGAATGGTATATCCTTGTATGCTGTATTGCCCAGTGTAAAAAGTAGTTGGCGTTCCGCTGCTGAAAACAAAATTCGCAGCTAAATCCCATTTTTTATTTAGGCGGTATTGAGCAACGATGTACAAGTTATGTAGACGATCAAAACGACTAGGGTACCATTCGTTATCGCTTATGCCGGGAGACTTTCTCTCACTTCTAGAAAGGGTATAACTTACCCAACCGGTTAAATCTCCAGTTGCTTTCTTAACATATAACTCTAAACCATATGCACGGCCAATACCATTGATTAGTTCGCCTTCTAGAAGTTCATTTAATAATAAATTTGCACCATCAACGTAATCAACTTGGTTGAGCATATCTTTATAGTAGACCTCCGCAGATGATTCAAACTCCTGTTTTCCGATGGAAAAGTTCTTGAAATACCCGATGGTGTATTGATCTGCCAATTCAGGCTTGATATTATTGGTCGAAGGACTCCATACATCAAAAGGCACACTGGCAGCAGTATTTGATATTAGGTGAAGGTTTTGAACCATGCGATTGTAACCACCTTTTATGGATGTGTAACGATTCCATTGGTATTTAAAGCCAAATCGCGGTTCAAGATTAAGGTATTGCTGAATAACCTCATTATCGCCTGCCTGCCAAACAGAATCTACGAATCTTCGTTGACCCTCAGCAAATGGATCTCTGAAGGTGTACACATTACTTTTACCTAGATATAAAAACTGCGATCCTCTGATACCTGCACGGATGGTAAATCGGTTATTCGGTGTCCAGTCATCGGATAAATAAATGGCGTTTTCCATGGCATATTTATTGGGCACACCGAAGGTGTTTTCGCCCAAATTATTAACTGCTGTTGCCGTGCCTGGTTCGAAAATATAGTAGGTACTGCTTCCACCGAAACCAATTTCATTCTTAGAATTTAAGTAATAGGTAAAGTCGGTTTTTAACGAATGGTTATTGATATATGATTGCCAATCAAAGCTGAGATCATCACCAATGTTGAATTCCAAATTATATCGGTAGCGGCTGTAGTAATAGGTGAGGTTGGAAAACAGTTTATCGTTGAAGATGTGATTCCATCTAGCGCTCAATGTGCTATTACCCCACTTAACGCCAAATGCGTTAGCTGCAAAGAAAAGGTCATCCCCAATGTAGGTGCTAACAAAGAATTTATCTTTTCCGTTATCGTAGTTGAATTTAGCGGTAAAATCATAGAAATAGAACTGACTGCCCTCTAGGTCTTCATTTAGAAGGGGTTTAGCGAGAACATCTATATAACTACGTCGACCTGAAACCAAAAAGCTTGCTTTGTTTTTTACTAATGGTCCTTCAAAGGTGAGTCGACTAAAAATAGTACCTACGCCTCCATTTACTTGGTAGTCACGGTTATTTCCATCTTTGGTAATAACATCCAAAACAGAGCTCAATCTACCACCGTATTTGGCCGGTATCCCGCCTTTTATAAGTTGAACGTCCTTTACAGCATCGGGGTTGAAAATGGAAAAGAAACCGAATAAATGTGCGGAGTTGAAAACCGGTGCATCATCCATTAAAACAAGGTTTTGATCAATACCACCCCCTCTAACATTAAAGCCTGTAGCCCCTTCACCCACGGTGGTTACTCCTGGTAAAAGTTGAATGCTTTTGATAACATCGGCTTCTCCTAAAAATGCGGGTATCTTTTTTATGACTTTTCCAGTGATAGACTGAGTGGAAATATCTACGGCTCGAACGTTATCATTTCTTTTGGCTCTGATTCGGACCTCATCTATCTCATCCGCTCTCGGCAATAAGTATATGGAAATTTGTTCATCGCTTTGAACATTACGAACCAAGGTTACTCCTTCGTATTCACCCGCAGAAATTCGCACGGATTGCTGTCCTGAGGGTAGGGTTAAACTAAAAAATCCATAGTTGTTGGTGGTTACCGATGCTCCATCGCTCAAGTTTTTCACCACGGCACCTTTGATGGATTCTCCTGACGTGCTGTCTTTGACAAATCCACTTAACGAATAGTTCTGTGCTTTTAAGCCAACAAAGGCAAAAAAGAAAGAGAATAGCCACAAAGCCTTGCTCCAGCGCATAATGCGAAGTTACTTCAGGCCGTTACGATGCAATTAAATCCTCGCTGAAAGTATAGAATAGCCGACTAATCAATTAACGCTTCTCCATAGGAACAAATTCACGTGGAGCAGCTCCAGTATAAATCTGTCTTGGACGAGCAATAGGCTGCTTATCGCGGCGCATTTCCTGCCATTGACTGATCCAACCTGGT
>VMCP01000254.1 GCA_008081305.1 Bacteroidota bacterium
GATTAATCCACTATATCCCTGAGATTCATAGCTTATCAATGGCAAAGTGTATGGATATTGCTTTGCAGCAATTTGAGATTGGAAAGGATACTGTGCTTCGTTATTCGCTATTACAGGAACCACTTTCACCTTTCTTTTCAATGCAACGGAGAGAGAATCTCGCTTATCTGCAATGGTATTTAAGGAGATAATCCCTAGCGAGTTAGGTTCTTTTAACACGGAGTTGATCGTATTCACATCAGAGCTAGTTTCTTTGATCCTTTTATTGAACAAGGCCTTTTTAGCAATATTTGACAGCAGTGTGTCTTTTTTCAACAATCGAAACCCCTTCATATTCTTGCTACGTATAATCCAATGAGTAACTTCATTCCAATTGGTTTGGCCTGAATAAAAGTCTATTGAATTAATTTTTGAATTGGGATTGGTAATAAAAACAACAGAGGTTGTTCCCATTGGCACCTCATTGATGGTGGCATTTTTTTTATCTTCTAGCCAGTTCAATTCTTCCTGACTAAACTTCTTATGTAGGAACACCCCTTGAATCGAATCCTTCATCCAGTGCTCCACCAACTCATCGGTTTCTTTGAATACCGGTATAATACTGGCTTGAGGGTATTTGGCATGAAACATTTCTAGCCATTGCACCACCATCATTGAGTCTCCACGATCAAACCCAACCTTTACCCTACCGGCAGTTGGTACATCATTTGCTTTTCCGACATAGGAAAAATCATCACAAGCTATTAGTGACAAGGCCAAAACACCTATAACAAATACCCAATTCTTCATTGATTTTTTCTCTTTTTGTAGAGTAAAAAAGCGTTGATCCATTTGAACACGGACCAAACCATAACAATATACGCAAACCCTTTATGCCAACCTTCACCAAGGGATCCTTCAAATACCTTTTCCCCGGCAATTAGAAAATACAACCCAATTCCAAAGAAAAGGAGTCCCGCGAATAACTGATATAGGTAACCAATGCGCATGCTTTACAAAAATAATAAAGGCCAACACAAGGTTGGCCTTTAATTACAAATATCTATGGATAAATTACTTGGTTACCATCATGGTCTTTGTTACACGAGAACCGCCTGCTATCACCGAGTAGTTATACACCCCACTCTTTAGGTTATTTGCATTGATCTCTAAGTTATGATTGCCTCTTAACAGACCATCATAGCTCTGTGTGTGCACTAAAGCTCCTGTTGTATTTCTGATTTCTAAAGTAATATCTCCAGGCTTAGACAGATAAACAATAACATTTGAAGACTTGTTGAATGGATTCGGGAAATTCTGTCCAACCACAAAAACATCACCTGTACCAGGAACTTCGGTATTCACACCATATAACATTCCTATCTCACCTGTAAGTAAAGATGCCTTAGGGATTGCCTGGTAATAAATGGTATTCAACATCACCTCATGATTCGCGAATAACGCCGAGTTATTTTGAAGGTTTGTTCCAGGGACCTCATCTTGCTGCCACATTACATGCACAAAATCTCCGACTTCACGAGCAATACACGCAAAGTCATCTTCTTTTTGGATTACCTGTGTAATATTTTGAGGAGTAGCCCATGTGCTACCACCATCGGTAGAGTGCACAATTCCAATGTCACGGAAATTGGCGTCAAGGAAGGATAAATCTTCTTCCATAGGCACCGAGAAGGTCACAAAGATGTTACCTTGATCGTCGCAACCGGCACTAGGTTGTCTCATTGCAGAAGTATTTCCTAAACGCGCAACGGTTGATAGCCCAGTGGGGACATTCCCTTGTTGCAGGCTAGCCGTTGTGGCCTGTGCCAACGAAGCGAAACCATCTTCCGTACGATCAAACTGACCACCAGCTGCGATTAAAAAGTTGCTATCATTCGTAATACTCATACCCTCATTCCAATATACAATTCCTTGATAACCAGGAAAAAAGCTGTAAGACTGGTCAGAGGTATCATCATCGTATACTCGCGCTAAACCCCAAAATGCATGTACCTGACCATTGGGATCAATTAACACGTCAATTGTACCATCTGCAGTGAATGGTGTATCAACCATAAACTCTTTACCGGTAAACGGCGCGTAAGGGAAACTATCGGCTAGGTATCTTCTCCAAGTTTCACCTGCATCTTCACTCTTCCATACTACCACGCCCTGCATTAAGTCTGCATTGGCAATAGCTACAACATCACCCTTCACGTCAATCGCATACTGATCAGCACCACCGTTGTTGGTTAGCGTAGAATCATATTGTGGTAGCATTTGATGTGTAATATTCCAGGTTTCGCCTCCATCGAAGCTTCTTGAATATACCATTGGAGCAAAAATACCTTTACGTGTTGGTGCACGAGACTCGCCTGGAGCCGCGGAATCAGTGTATGAACAAATCAAATGTATAGTATCTCCAGCATTTCCTGTACGAGACCAAATTGGCTTGTACGGCTTTTCAGATAAGATATAGTTTGTTACTGAGGGTCTAGCTCCTGGGGTGGTTGATTTGGTCATGTAAAATCCACCATTACCAGCATCGTGACCGATAGTAAATGTATTGCCATCGCTCAAGACTCCGATATTGGGCCAACCTGAACGGCTGCTTTCCTCTACGCGCTCGCTGCTTGCTTCTTGCCAATCATCGGTTGAAGCATTTCTAAAGTTGTAACCTGCTCCACGGCCTGGAAATCCAACCGCTCCAGATGGGGAAGTAATCCAAGTTGCTGAATGCGATCCATCGTCATGAGTTATCAAGCGATGAGGCATGGCATAATTGGTTTGTAGATCATAATAGGTCTCACCAATTTTCACAAAAGCACTATGATCGGCAGCGCGGTTGCTTACTTTGCTTTTCTTTGACCCAACAACTTTTCCTGAGTTTGTTGCTTGATCCAAGCGAACTTTTCCGTCGAGGTATGTTGTTTTTTGCATGTCACCAGACTTCGCTTTTTCAAGTAAATCTGTTTGTTTGATAGACTGAGCTTGTAGAAGTCCAATTCCCAATCCTAAATAAATAAAGGAGTATAATTTTTTCATCTTAAATTTATGGTTTTTACGAAATAACTGAATTACTTGTTAAAATGGAAATTTAAATACGGTTGAGACGAACTAAATCGGCTAGGACTTAAGTATACCTACAACCGTCTCAATGAGTAAATCCCCATCCGTTGCAGCTCCGCGATTGACACCTTTCAGTCGAAGATCGAGGTATTTCAGTTTGTTAAGTACTCCCTCAAGATTTAAAACGGAATAATTCCTTTTGGCGGTAAGGTAATCCCGGACGAAATAGGGGTTAACACCTAATTTCGATGCAATTTCTGAGTCGCTAATATTTCCCAAACCGTGTGTTAACAATACATTAGAGAAATATTTATGCAGTACGGGAAGTGTTCTCATCATTTCACCCTTTTCCATCGTTGCACTCATTTGGTGGGCAATTTGGACGGCTTTATTGAAATTCCGATCTCCGAGGGCTTTCTGCAATTCAAACACGTTATATTCTCGATTGAACCCAACATGTTCTTCGATATGAATATCACGGATGAATTCATCTTTTACCGTAGCAAATATTTTATCTAGTTCGTTATGGATTTTCGAAAGGTTAGCCCCGATTAAATCTATCAGTCTTTGAATTCCATCAGAATCGATACGTCGACCATGCTTTTCAGCAAAAACCGGCAACCAATCCTTCATTTGATAATCTCGCAGTGGAATGAACTCGGCAAAAGTATATTTAGAAGCTAGTTTGGCTAGTTTGCTTCGTTTATCCAGCTTAGACTTACGGTAAGCCATCACCAATACAGTAGATTGAAGTGGGTTTTCCAGATAAGACACCAGAGCATCTGCGTCTTTCAAATCTTGGGCATCCTTGACCACGACCAATTGATAATCCGACATCATGGGATATCTTTTAGCAATGGAGACTAAATCGTTGCCGTTGGTTTCCTTTCCGTAAAGGATGGTCTGATTGAAACTTCTCGCTTCTTCCGGAACCACCGACTTTTCAATCTTAGTGGTTAAGTAATCCGTAAAATAAGTCTCATCACCCAGGAAAAAGTATACAGGCGAAAAGTTACCCGAAGAGATTTCCTCGTCAATTCTTACAAAGGATTCAATGGTAGCCGCTTTTTTCGCCATTATTTTTCTAAATTCGTCGCCTTGCGTAAGTTGAATTTTCCATCTTATCCATTGGCGGATCGAATCGATGAACAAAAAAAGTTCATTTTTGATAGAGTTCGAAATAAAATTATCCCCCTCACCCCGGAAGAATGGGTACGGCAACACTGCCTAGAGCTATTGACTTCCAACTTTGATATACCAACGAGTCGAATAGCTGTGGAAAGACAAATCACCTTAAACCAGAGACCTAAAAGAATTGATATAGCTTCATTTGACAAAAATGGGAAGCCCCAAATCTTGGTTGAATGCAAGGCACCAGAAATCTCTGTTAATGCAGATACTTTACTTCAGATTGGTTGGTATAACACAAAATTGGACACCCCTTACCTCTGGCTTACCAATGGATTGGACCATTATTGGTTCCAACGCGGAAATGACCTATATGTACAGATACCCTTTCCGAGGACTATTTAATCAGCTAAATTGATTTCGTAACTTTTCCCCGCTTTTGTGATTTTCACAATATCGTTACATGCACCATTTTCAAAAGGGTCAAAATTGATGTTATATCTTTCGTCATCTTTAACCAAGAGAACTCCAGATGTAAAATAACGTGTACAATATGGTTCAATGTTCCATGTTAAGGGTGTTGTAATATCCCAGGAGAATTCAATTTTATTTTCATCCTTAAGCGTACCATCTCCGCTCACATTAATGATATCATTGATGACACCGGGTATATTTTCACCTGAAACCCATTCGTAGGAATCCGACTCAGATACAATCGATAGCCCTTGTAAATCAACTTCAATCGTGTTTGTTAGGGTTCTCTGAATCTCTATCGAACCGCGAAGCGCGTACGATTCATCTTTGTCGTCATCAATGGTCAACGGGTTGGTATTGGATATTTGCACCGATACCTCACTACCTAATTCAAGATAGTTCCGTTTTACTGTAATTTCCATTTCCCCTGTGTAATCATTCGGGAAGATTCGATTATTACCCATCAATTCTATATTCAGTGCTACCTCCTCGTTGTTACCAAAAACTGAGTCAATCCAAAGAATCTCGGCATTTAATTCCGTTTCTAACTTTTGCTTCACCAGAATATCCATTCCCTCTTGAGAAAATCGAGAATTAATGTGTTCGATAACGGGCAAAATAGATATAGAGGAATTGAGTTGGTCAATTGCTTCGATTCCTTCTATGACGCTATCTTTAGGTTCTTCATAAATCTTCTCGCAACCTGCAATGAGCAGGGAGAAAATCACGAGTCCATATATCGGCTTCAACTTCACTCCTATTAAAAGACAAATATAATAAGAACTCCCCCCAAACTAATTCGTGTACTCCGTCAATGACGATAAAATCGCATCACAAACTTCTTTTATTTGTTCTTCGTTGATGATCAACGGAGGGGCTATTCGTATTGCGTTCATATTGAATAAAAACCAATCCGTAAAAACGCCTTTCCCCAAAAGCAACTTATTGAACTCAATGATATCGATAGACTCATCCAAATGACATGCAAGTAAAAGCCCTCGACCTTCTACCCTATGAATTCGCTCATGCACGAGTAACTCCTTAAACAACGATTCTTTTCTTGAGATTTCGAGTACTTTTAAATTCTTCTTAAGGAATTTAAGAGCT
>VMCP01000045.1 GCA_008081305.1 Bacteroidota bacterium
AACCAACCCAGAGAATTTCAAGAAGAAAGAAAATAAAAAATGAATAATAAAGGAATAAAACAATTTGGAGGAACGAGGGCTTTTGTCAACTGCCCCGAATCCTTTATTTTTGAACGATTGCAATCAAAAGAAACAGCACGTATGAAAGGATTTTCTAGTCTTTTAAAAGCCCTAACCCTCATGTTGGTGGCTTTGTTTTCTTCTCAAGCGGCAACTGCCCAAAACTGTGTGATTACTTACAGTGGTTCTCCTTGTGTGGGAACACCGATCACATTCACAGGTTCAGCGGCAGGAACTACGCACGAGTGGACATTCACCGACGGTGGTACGGATTACACGACCACGGGTTCGTTGAATATCAATTACGCTTTTAAAACAGCGGGTAAAAACAAGGTAACATACAAGACTACCATTAACGGTCAGCCTTGTGAGTCTACTATTGATATCGAGATCAAGGAAAAACCTGATATTTTCCTCTACATCACGAAACTTGATACGCAGTGTTTTGAAAATAACTTGTTCTGTTTTAGAGATAGTACGACCAATCCCAATGGTGCAAAAATTGCGAATACCAAGTATGTAGTATCCGATGGTCAGTTGTTTGAATACGACTTCCCACCATCTAGCATGCCAAACGACCTTTGTTTCTCAATTAAAGACGTACGAGGAGGTTCTTTTGATTTATATGTAGAAACTACGGATGAAAACGGTTGTACGGATACTCAAAATTTAAAAGGTGCCGTTTATGTTCGGGAGAAAATTGGTGCTGCATTTACCAGTAATAAACCAGTGAAGTGTGATTCTGTAATGGCCACATTCAGAAATATTAGCCGGATCAACAAAGGTGCGGTAGACAGCATGTGGTGGTATTGGGGCGATGGTACAATCGACGTTGGATCTGATCCTATTTCAGACGATATGTGGGGTCCAACCATTGATAAATGGTTTTACGGTCAAGGGGTGTATAACTCTAAGTTAATACTCAAAACAAAAGATGGTTGTATGGATAGTTTCAAAATGAAGGCCGCAGCAACTGTTTTTGCATCAGAGGTTAAAATTATTGCAAATCGTGATTCTACTTGTATTTCAGATCCGGAAGTAGAATTTAGAGTTGATATAGTGCCTCAAGGGGTTAATGGTTTTTTATGGACGTTCGGTGATCCGAATTCTGGTCCGGAAAACATCAACTTCAGAACATGGACGCCTGCCCACAGTTTTACGGGTCTTGGGCCTTTCCTGATTACATTAGATTATAACCACCCAATTTGTGGTGTGCGACGTGTTTTTGATACAATTATCATCCTCGGACCTCAGTCAACCGTTGACGTGGCAGGAGACAGAATTCCGGACTGGCAGATATTCCAGTGCCCTAAGGATGTAATGGATACCGTCTTCTTTAGAAACTACTCTACGTTCTATCACAACGATAATGACTTTACCGATGATGACAGTACCTTCTATAAAAATGGAACCAGTGCATTGGGCCATAACTTCCAAGAAGTTAATGGTGCTTGGGTGTGGATTCCACCGGTGAGGCGTGAACGTAATGAGAATGGAGATTCAACGGTTTACACAGGTTCGGGTAATTTGATGCCTGGTGCATTTAATGATCCATTTAAAAGGGAGCGTATATGTGCTACTCGTCTTTGGGACTTCGGAGATAATTTCGCTTCTCAGTGTACTACAGATGTGTTGAATAACAAGAATGTTACGGTCAACTGTAATTTCTCGCGCGATACCATTCCGTTCCACTATTATCGTTCATGGGATTTGATCATGTTGTCAGATTTCAAGATGGCGCCTATGGAAGACGCATTGTTCATCGATAGTAATGGTATTTGTATTCGTGTACCGGTTTGGCCAGATAGTATGTTCTATATTATTGAGGATACCATTGTGGCTATTCCGCCGACTGCTGCGGATAGTGCCACCTACAAGAGTAGTGGTATCAAAGGAACAACAAGCTGGAGACTTGAAAAGAAATTCGGAGGAAAGGGAGAAAGGTTTATTGAGGAATTTGTTAGGGTGCGATTAGGTTCCGGAGATTCGGCCTATTTGGGTAGAGAAAATGGAGGATCAGCAAATTTGGTGACAGGTCCGCTTGATACGTTGATGAGTCCGAAAGATATTATTTATCTACGGAGTGAATCTGATTCGGTCACATTCCTATATACTGTTCACCTTAAGAAAGACACCTTGCCAGTTAATCTGTACAAGATTCGTGAGGCCAAAGGTGAGGCCCCTAACATACTAGACAGTTTCAAGAGAATTCCAAACGGAATACCGGGATATAATTATATCATAGATTACGAACGTTTCCGTTCCTTGTATTATGCGAGAATCCCTTCATGTAATAATGTAAGATTGAAGCATGAAGATACTTGTCATCCATTGCAATGTGAGAGTGAGGCTATTCGTCAGGTTGTAATGATGCACGCTAACGCCGGAGGTGTGGGTAGTGGATTAATCAAGGATGCAATCGAGTGTTTGGGTAACAGAAACCCAACATATGGTGTGACGTTTATTTTGAGCGACTTGAAACCTGGTTGTTCTTTCACAGAACTACAAATCAATTACGATACGTTCTGTGATCCTAATGGATGGACATCTCTAAGTTCATTGAGTCCAGGTGGTCGTCCTGTGGCACCGCCACCGCCGCCACCTTATTGGGACGGAACAAACAGTGGTAATCCTAATCCTGGTTATAATGCAAAAGGAAATCCCGGTAGTCGATACTCAACCTATTACATGGGTAAACCTTGTAACGATTCAACGGGTTGTGTAACCGTCGGGGTAATCGTGGGTAACGGAGTACAAAGACCAGGAGGTAGTGCCGCAAATCGTCCCTTGTGTAACGATACGCATTACTACGATAACTTTGCATGTTTCCCTAGAATTGACCCTTCATTTGAAGTCTTGAATCATGTAAAGAATGATAATGGCGACTACAAGATTTGTAAGTGGGATCCAATCATTGCTCGTTTTACAACCAATAACTTTACAAAACTGGATGAAATTGGATCATTGCGTTGGGATCTACAAACTGGAAATGCAGGTCCAGACTACGCGAATTTCTCTTCTAGCTTTATTCAGGAGGATATATACCGTTACAAGAAGTTTGATAAACCAACAGTGTTACCTGATGGTCGTGTAACAAATCCGGATTACTTGTATAATTATATTGTTCAAACAAGAGGTTACGAGAATCCAGTACAAACGCCATGTACCAATATATGGAATGATGGTAATGCTGTAATAACGTCTGGCCCAGATACCATTTACACCGCTGAGATTAGAGATTACGTACAAGCGGCTGATGTATCGAAAGTTTGGGATAGAATTAAAGAAAGACTGGATGCTGCCGGATTTGATCCATTTGCCTTAGCCGATACCACCATTGCTAAGATGATATGGAACGATACGGGTATTATTGGTCAGCCTTCAACTGGGGCTTACGGTTGTTTGGATACTGCAGGTTACGGTAGAGACATCGAATTCTACTACATTCCAAATAAGGATTCAATGACCATTCTACATTTCCGTGATACAACTATTGCACCAACAGATACAGTTGAAGCATTTGGAACCCAATACAACGCTTACACTTTTGTGCCACGTTTTGCTGGTAGATATATTCTCTCGGTATCGATGCGTTCAGAAGATGGTGAGTGTGATGATGTTGCGGCAGAACCATTTATAGTTGGGTTTGCGATGTTCATGGATAAATTCACAGATTCCATTGTATGTCAAGATCAGGGTGAGTCATTAGAAATTGCGCCTGATTATAGATACTTCTCTACGGACCCAGATAACTTCGGTACTTGGGATCCTAATTACTTCTGGAATCAAGGTCCTTTAGCTACAGGATACGACTATTGGAAAGATCCAGATCGTATTGCTGCTCGTTTGCAAGGTGATACCAATAAAGAGTTCCGTACCCGTTGGGATTGGAGCATGGAAGACGACGATCCGAGCGATGCAAATACCATATTCGGTAATTCCCCTTATGGTGGTGTCGGTACGGGTAGTATGAGTAATCCTTGGGTTCAATTAGGAGGAGGTAGTGACCTTTACTACAAAAACGACTCTGGAGTATTCACCTTCCGTAATATCGCCGGTGACTCTACAGGATGTTTAGATACCGTAACCAAGCGTGTATTTATCTCTAGATTAGATATTGACTTCGGTCTAGGATTGGAAGTTCCAAGTTGTAACTCGATTATTGAGTTCTTTGATAGCTCCGTTCTTCACGACCCATGTAACTGGGCAATGAAGAACTGTTACGGTCCTACTCCAATGGAATGTGACTATATCAACAAGTACTTTATTGATTGGGGTGATGGATCAGATAACTACTATGAGAGAAATAGTAGTAGTGAACAAGGATTACCTGGTCGTATTGCACACAAATACACCCGTAATGGATGGTTTAAGATTACCTACCGTTTGGAAACCGATCAAGGGTGTGGTGACACATTCGAGCGTTGGGTGAAAATACCTGGTCCTCGTCCAGCATTTGAATTCGCAGATAAAGCAGGTACTGAGGTGACGATTTGTGCAGGTGATAGCATCAAATTCAAGAATATGACCGATAGTGCTGGTATACAGTCAGATTGGACATGGTTCTTCGGAGACGGTGGCATCTTGAACGTTTCAGACACTTTTGTTACTCATACGTATGATCAAGCCGGTAGATACGAGGTTTACTTGCAGCAGTTCGATAGTTTGATTGTACCTCCGAATATTAAAAAGTTCTGTCCTGCAACATTCCCTGATACCCTTTCGGGCCAAGCTAAGTTTGTGATTACCGTTCTTCCTCGCGACTCCGTGAGAGGTTATATCGAGAAACCAGTCATTTGTCCTGGCGATAGTAACGTATTCGTTGATCAATCAGATACAATTCTGAAATCCTACAAATGGAAGTTTGAGCACTATAGTGTTGAAGAAGGGAAATGGGTTGTAGACACAGTAACCACAGGAAATCAACGCTATGCGCGTACTTTCGGTGATCCAGGTGTATACCGAGTGTCTCACTTTGCAGACTACGATCCAAATCACCCAAGACCATGGTGTCCTTCATTGATGGATACCCTAACCTTTACGGTTGATTCGGTAGTAGCAAACTTCGATATTGATAGTACGCTTAAACCTGACTTTACATTTACTCGAACGGATATCAATGGAACAGAATGGCGTTGGGGCTTTGTTCACTTCCCTGAGGAAATGGATATGAGTACCATGTTGCCAATACAGTTTAAGGAAAACCTAAAATCTGATAAGCAAAAGGTTAAGTGGTCTTACGATAGTTCTGGGGTTTACTGGGTATGTTTAATTGCGACAAACGCCTCAGGTTGTAGTGATACCTTATGTAAACCAGTGAATATTGATCTATTCATTAATCTGGCCAACGTATTCACGCCTGGTGGTGATGGTTTTAATGACCAATTTAGGGTTCCTATTCAGGGGCATGACGTGTATGAAATACGCATATTTAACCGTTGGGGTGAGCGTGTATTCTACAGTGAAGATTCTAAGGTTCATTGGAACGGTAAAATCAATAACGATGGACCGGATGCACCTTCAGGGACATACTTCTATCAGTTGCAATATCGTTTCAAGGGTAAAGAGAAGATCAACCGTGTGAATGGCACGGTTAATTTGATACGACCCGCGAAATAATTAATATGGATCCAATAAAAAGGCCGCTCATTGAGCGGCCTTTTTTACGTTGATGA
>VMCP01000243.1 GCA_008081305.1 Bacteroidota bacterium
TTCATCTCCTAAACCAGAGAATTGTTGGTGATTAATATTAGTATTAATGACCCATTTACCCTTTGGCATCCAGTTTAACTGAAGCCCTGTATTTTGAATAAAGTAGGTTTGGTCCAGCGTGGCTTGCAAGGTATTATTTACTTGGTTGTAACTTGTTGTGCTATTAACAAAGAAATCCAAACGTTCACTGATATTTGAACCAATACCCACATCAAATCCGAGGCTTGGATTTTTAGAGGTATTTCGCTGTTCAGGACCATCTCCAATCTTAATTAGAGAAGGTGTTTCTCGGTAACTAAAATTCGCACCCGTGTTGAAATTTATTTTTCCATCAAATAAAGGCTTCGACCAATTTGCTCTACCGCTTAGATCAAATGCACCATCCAAGTTAACCGGGCTTGAAATTTGAGCACCTGGTCTCAAAAAGTAAACGGAGTCACCCGTGGGCACCCTAACCTGAGCGTCTCTTACCGACATTTGGGTTAAGGTGGTAATCGCATTTTGAGATGCCGTTCCTCTTAAAAAAATAAAGAACATACGACCGGATGTTGGGTTCATATTATAATACCGTGTAAACAATTGGTGCTGATAATCCTGCACCAAATTCGGATTACCTGTGGTCAACTGAAGAGGATTTGAGTTATCGATTACATCCTGTAATTGGGTGATGCTTGGTGCATTATTTCGGGTACGGTAGTACAATCTAAAACCGTTCGATCCCCAACTACCCTTTCTGATCGTGATTTGCGGTAACAAGGAATAAAACTGACGATTGATTGCCAGCGGCGTAGGAAATGCCTGATCTCCATCTAAATTGGCTACCTGCGCATCCAAACCAACTACGTACTGCACTCCGTTTTTCTTCAACTGATAACGCAACCCAGCGGCATGTCGGCTGTATCCATTATTAAAACTACTCGAGAGTAAAGTGTCTAACTGTCTTTCTGGTAGCGGAAACGGCTTGGTGTAATCCGGTACAAAATTCAGTCGATCGTTACTTTGAGCATTGATATCCATCTCATAGGCCAAAGAAATACTATTAAATGAATCCAATTGCTCGGTTAGTTCCACTTCCGCCGAGAATGTATTTGACAAGCTAAGAATCTCTGTTTTTTGATCGGTTAAACTCGTATCAAGACTAGGAACATTGATAAAGGTATTGAGCAGGTTGTTCTCACCCAGATTTCCGTTTAGTCCTGGTCGAATCTCAACGGCCAAAGAACGCCCGCGTTTTTTGAACGCATGCATCCAGTCAATTTCCAATTGACCATTAAAGTTGGTTGAATTACTGGAAAATAAATTATTGATTTGACTCAGATACCCCGTTGACTCCGGGATAAACGTATTTCCCACAGTAGGGTTCTCGTTTTCGGATTGCTGAAAGGTCAAACGCGGTTGAAAAATGAACCGATCATTGCTATCCGCATTCCACTCCAATCGGGCATTAAATCGATGTTGTTGCCTCCAACTATTCTCAAAGGATGAATCTAAATAGGTCAATCCTGCTTGGTCTCCTGTTACAAAATAACGCTTCGTGAACCGGTCGTTGGTATTGTCAGAATTACTGAAGAAGTAGCTCCCAGACACATCCCATTTTTTACCCCATTTATCTGCATAATTTATAGCTCCTAAGGTAGACTGCGTGATACCCCCTTGATCCTGAACAAATAAGTCCCCCATGGATCTTCTACCAAAATTACCTCCTGAAAAGGCACTAGAAATATCATCAAACGAGAAGTTCTGCTGGTTAATATTGTTGCTTTGAAACAACAATGACAAACGACGATCACCATTAAACGTATTAAAACTAGCTCCCGACTGGTATTTCAAGTCATCGCCTGTTCCTTCAATCGACTGTCCAATACCTCCGTTGAATTTACCAAAACGGCCATTTTTAAATCCGGTTTTCGTGATGATATTTATGGTTTTGGTACGATCGCCATCATCAAAACCCGTAAACTGACTTTTCTCTGATTGGGCGTCGTACACTTGAACCTTGGAAATGGCATCTGCGGGTACATTCTTCAACGCCGCTTTGGGATCTTCTCCGAAATATGCTTTTCCATCAACCAACACGCGCTGAACTTTTTCTCCTTGAGCTTCAACATCACCATTGCGTTCAGTAACACCGGGCATTTTCTTTATAAGGTCTTCAGCCGTAGCATCTGGATTGACTTTGAAGTTATTGGCATTAATCTCCGTGGTATCCCCTTTGATTTCTACTGCTTTGGTCCGAACGACCACCGCTTCTATTTTTTCCTGTTTCTTCAGTAATGAAGTTTCACCAAGCGCGACAACCATTCCATTATCCGTACGCATCATTTCTGCTTGGGTTATATTGATAGTACTCTCATAGTCCGGATGACGGATATCTACCACCCACTTAGCCTCTCTGATATTCACACCTTTGGAGCGCAAACTCATAAATATGCTACGGTCTAGAGCCATTTTATATAGCCCCGTTTCGTTTGTCTCTAATGAAGATACTGGCTCTGATTGCCTATTTAACCATGCCCTAATATCGTTTTGTCCCGTTAGCGACGCTAAGGTATCGTTGGGCATAACATAAACATCTACTCTGGCGCCTTTGATGGGCATTGTGGTTGCATCAGTGACTAAACCTTGTAGTGAAAATGAGCGCCCTCCGCGACCTTGCGCAAATGACGTTGAGCTAACAACAACGGCCAGCAAACCAATCATCCAATTCTTCATTCACTTACAAAGAAAGGATACTTCTCATCTATTCTATTACCCACGCTACTGAAAATGACCAATGAAATATAAAAACGATAAAACCTTAAAAGATTCAACAACCTTTTATACGCCTAATTGTTCCGTTTTATCATGAGCGCTGCAACCGTTATTTTTCCCCATCAATTATATCCCAATCATCCTGCATTAGATAAAGGGAACGTGGTGTACATGGTGGAAACAGATCTGTATTTTACCCAGTTTACATTTCACATTGCAAAATTAGTATTGCATCGCTTGAGTATGCAGCGATATGCAGAACAGCTGATTAAAAATGGCTACAAATTGCAGTACATTTCCATAACAGATGATAAATCCAATACCGCAAAACTGTTCCAGTATCTTACCGGAAAATATATGGATATCCATGTTGTTCAACCGGATGATGATTGGTTATGGAAAGAAATAAAAAAGGGCATTCAAACCACGGCGTGCAACTTACATGAATACGCTAACCCGAATTTCATTACCAGCATTGCGGAAGGGTATGCATTCTTCGATGCTAAAAAACGCTATTTCCAAACTGATTTTTACGCTTTCCAACGCAAGCGTTTGAATATACTATGGGGGGATGATGATAAACCTATGGGAGGTAAACTGACCTTTGATGCAGATAACCGAAAATCGTATCCCAAAAATCACCAATTCGAAGAACCAAGGCTTTCCCCGCTGAGTAAAGATTTTGCCGATGCAGTCACATATATCCAAAAAAATATACCAAACTGTATTGGAACCGTCGATCATTTCAAAGAGCAGGGTTTCTTTTATCCTACTACCACAGAAGAAGCAGAACGATGTTTTGAGGAATTTCTCACCCAACGTTTCAAAGGATTTGGCGATTACGAAGACTCATTCGGGAAAAACCCAGATGAACACTTCTTGAACCACAGTGTTTTGACTCCCGCTCTGAATATTGGGCTCATAAACCCTTCATACGTGTTACAAAGAGCGCTTGAATTTGGAAAATCACACCAAATACCCATGAACGATCTGGAAGGTTTCATCCGTCAAATCATCGGATGGAGGGAGTTCATGCGTATCATCTATCAAAGAGAAGGCAGAAAACAACGCGGCTCGAATTTTTGGAACTTCAAGCGAGACATCCCCAAAAGTTTCTACACAGGGGAAACAGGAATTGAACCCTTGGATGTAGTCATTAAAAAAACACTTAAAACCGGTTATGCGCACCATATCGAACGACTGATGGTTTTGGGCAACTTCTTCATGCTCTGTGAATTCAATCCACAAAGCGTTTACCAATGGTTTATGGAAATGTATATCGATGCCTACGATTGGGTTATGGTACCAAACGTTTATGGTATGTCTCAATTTGCTGATGGCGGACTTATTACCAGTAAACCTTATTTCTCAGGTTCAAACTACATTCGAAAAATGTCGGATTACCCCAAAGAAAAAGGAGGTTGGCAAGCCATTTGGGATGGGCTTTTTTGGCGCTTTGTACAGGAGCACCGTCAATATTTACAACACAACCCTCGATTGGGTATGATGGTGATGACTTTTGATAAAATGAACCCCGATAAACAGAGTGAGCACCTCAATTATGCTGAAGGGTTCTTATCAAAATTGTAAAAATACAATACCCCGATAAACCCTATTGCTCGATTACGAGTATATTTGCCCGAGAATTATGAAAAAATTATTATTTACTCTAGCATCCGTAGCCTTTTTGAGCTACACCATGACTTCTTGTGTCAAAGACGAAGAACCAACCGATAACAATAAAACCGCAACAGGTATTGTTGGGAAATGGAACACCGATGAAATGAATTTGGTCATTTCAGATTCTATCACTGGCATGAAGCTTATAGATACAACCGTGGTATACGGTCAAGGAGAAATGGTACAAGAATTTACTGAAGACGGTATGGTGATCACAACCGATGTAGAGGGTTCCGATACTACTTACTACACCTATAACGATGGTAAATTATTGCTTTCAGATATGTCAGATATGAGCGACCCTACTGAATTAGACGCAACCATCACCGCTACAGAAGCTACAATGACGGGTACTACTTACACATTATTTCCAGTAGATCCTACCACATTCCTTACCGTGAAAATCGATCAGCGTATCAACGCAACACGAATCACAGAATAATTAATTTAATTATAGAACACAAAAAAAGGCTCCAAAAGGAGCCTTTTTTTATAGATAAAGTTATTGCCGTTTATAGTTGAAACGTCAAACTACCCAATATCATTCGAGGGGCATATAAGCGGTATCCCGCAGGTCTTGCGGCCACCACATGCTGTTCATTGCTCACATTCTGAAGGGATAATTTTACAGACCATTGCTTGGTAAGGGAATAGCCCATTCCAGCGTTCACAACCACAGAGGCAGGTAAATCAGCTACCTCTAAATCCGCTGAACTCTTTCTATCGGATTGGTATACTAATTGAGTGAAAATATTTAAACCTTTCCATCCATAGGATGCTGTAATTCCTCCTTGCCAGGTTGGCATATAAGGCAGTTTATCACCCGATTCTACATCGTTCCATTCATCAAAGGAACTCTTAAAGCTCTTGGTAAAACGCGCATCGGTATATGTGGCATTGGCTTGAATTTCGAAAGCATCAAAAATCCAACCTGCACGCGCTTCTACCCCTTGAATGAGGGCACTTCCACTATTAAATAAATCACCAGATCCCGTACCTCCAGAAGCTGCCATGTCCGAACCCAATAAACGACGGTAATCGCTGTGAAAAGCCGTTAATTGAATAGGTAACTTTCTATGCTTAATGCCCAACTCAGAATTGATACTTTCTTCATGTAACACGCCTTCTTTTGAACCTGCAGGTGTGAAGCCTTTGTGAATACCGGAGA
>VMCP01000193.1 GCA_008081305.1 Bacteroidota bacterium
AGCCTTGGTTAGAGCGGGTCAAAAAGTAGGCGTATTTGTGGAACCTGGAGTATACGAGCTAGAAGCCTCCATACCCGAGAACCAACTTCCCTATCTGCGCACCGGTCAAAAAGTACAATTGAATTCGAATTCTCGAAATTATTGGGGTAAAGTGGTAAGGATTAACCAAGTGGTAGATGCTCAAACCCAAATGATTAAAGTTTATATCCAGGTTAAGTCAAAAGAATTAAAAGAAGGACAATACATGTCCATCAAAGTTGAAGGAAATAAAGTTGATCAATCCATGCGAATTCCACGAAAACTAATCAATAACGGAAAGCTATGGGTGGTTTCAAAAACTGACTCAACCTTGTATGCCCAACCAATAAAAATCGAATCTATCGAAGCGGAATATGCCGTTATTTCTCACATGGATACGGGTTTATGGCTTGTGAATCGACCCATATCTGGGGCATTCTCAGGTATGAAAATCACTCCACAGTTAATGGCCTCAAAAGATTAAACCGTGAAGAGGCTGATTTCTTATTTTATTAAGTATCCTGTTTCGGTAAACACGATGCTTACCCTCATTGCGGTATTTGGCTTCATCGCCTACACTAAGATGACGGCTAGCTTCTTCCCCATTGTCGAAAGCCGGATGGTGAATGTACAACTGATATACCCTGGTGCTGCACCCGAGGAATTAGAAGAAGGCGTTGTACAACTGATCGAGGAAAAATTACAAGGGGTTAGCGGCATTGAAAGAGTCACTTCCAAGAGTAAAGAGAATTCGGCAACCGTAAATGTTGAAGTTGAAAAAGGCTACAATACATCCACTGCATTAGAGGACATAAAAAACGCGGTAAATGCCATCAATAATTTCCCAAGCGACTTAGAAAAACCGATCGTTTTCTTGGTCGAGAATAGCTTTTTTACCATTAAATACGCCATATCCGGATCAAATATTGACCTGAAGGCCTTGAAATCCTATGCCAGAAGAGTGGAAAAAGACCTACTCGCCTCGGACGGTATATCAAAGGTTGAACTAGCTGGTTTCCCTCAAGAGGAAATAGAAATCACCTTCGACGACATTGCGTTAAGGCGCTATAATTTAACATTGGAACAAGCAGGACTTTTGATCAGAAGTTCGAATATTGATATTACGGGAGGAAGCATCAAAACCGAAGACGAAGAACTATTGATACGCAGTAGAAATAAAGGTTATTATGCAAAAGAACTTCAAGATTTAGTAATCCTCAAGACCGCAGAAGGTTCACTACTTCGACTAAAGGACATAGCCGAGGTTCGTGATCGTTGGTCCGATGACCCAAATCGCATTCATGTGAATGGAAACCCTGGTGTTGAAGTCATTGTTCAAAGTACCGACCGTGAAGACATTATAAAAAATGCTGCCTACGTAAAGGACTACATGAGCGAGTTTGAGAAACTGCATCCTCAACTTCAAACCACTCTAATTAGAGATCAATCCAAGACACTAAACGAACGTAAAGAATTGCTCTTTGAAAATGGCTTAATTGGGATGATACTCGTTTTGCTATTGCTATCCATGTTCCTAAACATCCGTATTGCCTTTTGGGTTGCTTTAGGCTTACCCGTTTCGTTCTTAGGTATGTTTGTTTTGGCCTTGTATGTGGGTGTCACTATCAATGTCATTTCACTATTTGGAATGATTGTCGTAGTTGGAATTTTGGTAGATGATGGCATCGTGATCTCTGAGAATATTTATTGGCACTATGAAAAGGGTAAAAATGCCATACGTGCAGCTGTAGACGGAACAATGGAGGTTATTCCAGCAGTATTTTCTGCGATTTTAACAACCATCGTTGCGTTTAGCTTTTTCTTTATGGTGGATGGGCGTGCGGGTGATTTCTTTTCTGAATTATCTACCGTGGTTATAGCCACTTTGGTTGTATCGTTAGTAGAGGCATTAATCATTCTCCCCGCTCACTTAGCACATTCCAAAGCGATGTCTAATCGGAAGCCCAAAAAGAATCTCTTGGAAAAAGGTACAGATAAAATGATGTACGTGATGAGGGATAAATTGTATGCTCCGGTTTTACGTTTTGCCTTGAACCATCGCTTATTTGCCTTTTTAGCCGTGGTTGCATTAATGATCATTACCGTTGGTGGAATGAAAGGTGGCCTTATACGATTTACATTCTTCCCAAATTTAGAGCGTAATGAGGTGCCCGTAGAGTTAAGTATGCCCGCAGGAACCCGTGAAGATATCACCGCAGACCGACTGTTCAGGATAGAAGAAGCGATCAATCGGGTAAATGATCGCATCAAAAAAGAAAAGGGAACAGAAGAGGGAGAAGTCATTAAAATTGAACGTAAACTTGGTCCGAACACCAATGATGGAAGCGTCAATGCCATCTTAGTTGGTAGCGAATTCCGAGATCATAGTAGCATGGAATTGGCGAATATGTTCAGAAATGAACTCGGACCGATGGATGACGCTGAGAAACTCACATTTGGTCGAGCTTCTGCTTTTGGGAAACCGGTATCGGTGACCCTCCTCGGAGAAAATACCGACGATCTAAACCAAGCCAAGGTCGAATTAAAAAAAGCCATGCGGGATATACCCGAACTCAAAGACGTGATTGAATCTGTTCAAACTGGAAGACGTGAAATCCATTTAAGTTTAAAGGACAAAGCATACGCACTAGGTTTCACAGAAGCCCAAATTATGGCTCAGGTTCGACGCGGATATTTTGGATATGAAGCACAACGTCTTCAACGGGGACGAGATGAGGTTAAAATCTGGGTACGCTACACAGAAAATCAACGCAAAACCATTCAGCAATTAGAAGATATGCGTATTAAAACCAGCAATGGTCAGGAAATCCCTCTTCATGAATTGGCAAAATTGAGCATTCAACGCGGAGTGGTAGATATTGATCACTTAGACGGACAAAGGCAGGTAACCATAGAAGCTGAAGTGAGCAACAAAGATGTTTCAGCTCCATTGGTCATTGCTCAAATCAAAGAGGAGATCATTCCTCCGCTCTTGAATAAATACCCAAGTATTTCTCCATTGTATGAAGGGCAAAACCGTGAAGCGGCTAAAACTCAAGCATCTGCGAAGTTTGCCTTACCCTTTGTACTGATTACTATTTTAGCCATCATTACATTTACGTTCCGCTCATTTGCACAAGCCCTCATCATACTGGTAATGCTTGTACCTTTTAGTTTAATTGGTGTTGCATGGGGACATTACATCCACGGTCAACAATTGAGTATCTTGAGTTTCTTGGGTATTGTGGCATTGATAGGAATCATTGTAAACGATAGTCTGGTGCTTGTTGGAAAGATGAATAGTTTTCTTAAGGAAGGGATGACCTTCAAAGAAGCTGTTTTCCAATCCGGATACGTGAGGTTCCGCGCAATATTCCTCACCAGTATGACCACCATCGCAGGACTTGCACCACTGATTATGGAGAAAAGTTTCCAGGCGCAATTTTTAATACCTATGGCGATATCTGTAGCCTATGGAATTGGGATTGCTACGATTCTCACCTTGATAATGTTACCGGTATTTTTGTCTGCCTGGAACGACGCTAAACGTTTAGCGCTTACGATTTGGAACGCAGGAGAAAAGCCAAGTGCAGAAGAAGTAGAACCCGCAGTAAAAGAATTAAAAGCAGAAAGTTATGACTTGGAAGATTAAGATTTTCACCATTGTTATGGCTTCGGCCACATGGGTATCGAACGCACAAGATACCTTAACACTTGAGAAAGTAGTAGAGAAGACCTTAAGCGCAAATCTTGATGTTCAAATCGCGCAAGTCCAAATTCAACAATCTTCCAACTTGGTGTCCTTAGGTCAAGCAGGATTCTTCCCGAGTGTAAGTATCGGAGGAAATGCAGCTTACAGTAACAACAATACCAATTTAGAATTCGCAGGCGGGCTTCCTCCTGTTGAACGCAACGGTGCGGTAAATACTGCTCTTGGAGGAAACATTGGTATCAATTACACCCTCTTTAACGGCCTTGGTCGCGTTTACAGCTATAGAAGATTACAGACCCAACAAAGTCTATCAGTGGTTCAGGCAAAACTTGTTTCCGAAAATGCCGCTTTGGAAGCCATCAACCGTTTTATAAATGCCCAGCAAGCAAAGGCAAATGTCAAACTCGCAAAGGCAAATCATAAGATTTCACGGGAACGGCTGAACTACTCACGTAAAGCATTTGCAAATGGCGCCAATAGTAAACTTGATTTATTAACTGCAGAAATTGATGCCATAAATGATTCACTACTTATGATACAAGCTGAATCTGCCTACAACAAAGAAATCTTTGCTCTAAATGTTAGCTTGGGTAATCAGCCAGAATCAGCCTGTTTGATTAGCGCCAATGTGCCAGTGCCCGTACTTGAAACATCGGATGACCTATTAAAAAAAGTGACGGATAACAATACCGCAATCATCATTGCAGGACTGAGTAAAAAACTAACGGAAAACCAGCTCAAACTCAGTAAGAGTCAACAATTACCTAGCCTTAGCATGAACGCGGGTTATGGATATCAGTCCTCACAGAATGGGGCTGGAATTATCCTTTCCCAAAATACGTTAGGCGTGAACACTGGTCTGAATTTAAGTATGCCCATTTTTAACGGTAAACAGCTAAGCAATGCCATCAAAAATGCGACATTAGATGTACAAAAAAGTAGCTTTGAAAAAGAAAAGGCATCCCTCTTAGCTAAGCAACTGATGCTAGAAGCGCTTCAAGATCAAACCATTTTAGAAGTACAAATTATCAATTTAAATAAGTCACTTCAACTCGCGGAACAAGCGCTTTCCAGAGCCAAAGTTGCCTACCAAAGTGGTCAATTACGATTTGTTGAATTAAGATCAGCCCAAACCAATAAACTTCAAGCCGAAACTGGATTATTGAATGCACAAATGAACCTCATACGCATTCGGTATTCGATCAAGCGTTTGATGGGTGAATTAATATAATTACTCCTTAGTGAGCCAACCTGTAATGGGGATCGGTTCGCATCAACCCGTCTACGTATTTTGAGGATTTGGACAAACTGTATGGCAAAAGGTCATTTACTATAGGATGATCTACACTGCACTTTAACTCAACAATCGCATACTCCAAGTCTTTAGCAGAAATACCAGTAATGAGATTCGTATAGCTCATTTCCGTATCGATCGTTAATCTTATTTGCTTATCAGCCGTTAATAAATACCTTCTTGCGTAACGGTTTTCTAATGTCGCTCTGTACCTCCCTAAGAGTGGTTTTAAGTCTGCTTCCTTCTCGATCCATTTAGCACGAGCATCTTGAAACACCCTTCGTATATCTTCTGTATTGTTTCGACGGTACACACCTAATTTTTGAGTGTGCTTTCGATTCACATCTTCCTGTTTGATTTTGAACTCACCCGTGATTTTTAGCTCACCCAAAGCATCACCATACCAGCGCATGCGCCTT
>VMCP01000016.1 GCA_008081305.1 Bacteroidota bacterium
GCCACACTAGATCGCACCAATATGAGTGAAGGATTCCATGAGATAAGAATTATACCGAATGGATACTTATATGCGGGTAGCACTTACTCCGTGGATGCTGAATCTTTCATTGAAGAACGAATTAACGGTACTTGGGGTAGAGCGAAGAACAAAGCGGGACAAGTGATACCTAAGCAAACGAAGAGACACCAATTCACCACCACTGATGTAGCCATTATAGAACCATACCAAATTGAGAATCAGTTCCCAGAGCCCAATAGGAGTTTTGTCTACACCCGACAAAATAACGTGAAGTTTAAATTCTTCCAACGTGCTGGCGGTGTTTTCAGTCGTCAAGTAAGCAAGATGAAAAACATCACCAACGGACAAGTGTCTGAGTTTAGCTCACCAATCGATGTTGATTATTACGCAAAGTTCACCCGTGTTTCAGATGGAGCTCAAGCGATTGTTAAAGTAAATGGCAATCCTCAAAGTCGAAGTGTAACCTTCAATTCTCAGGGATTACCCACTGGAGAATTGTATAAAATGGAAATCATTCGAATCCCGGAGAATTGTGAACGATACGAAGGTCTATCTTCTAGTATAAGTTCAAATTTCACCTTCCATTTAGCATCATCCTTTGAAACTGCACTCGCAAGGGTACAAAGTAGACTGAATCAAACTTCAAGTTTTAATACAAGCTCTCGCACCATTCTTTCAAATTCTGGTAATAGTATGAGCGTGCGCAGTATATCTATACCTGAAGGTAGAACAAATACCAATTACTGGTATATGTTAGATAATGCGCATGAAGATGTGTTATACACGACCTATTTTGGTAAGAGTGAACATACGTCGCTCGAAGCTAAATTGAATAACGTATCTGCCGATAATAAGGTAATGCTGAATTTCAACAAGTCCATTCCGTGTATTATTCAACTCCGAGACAATGAAAAGCTTTGTCTCAATGATTTCGTTTCCAATGCCAATCGACCTACATTTCAATTGGGGATGACCAGTCAAAATGCATATTACCGTCGCCTTCAGACTTTTTACGATGATGTGAATCGATTGATTCAACGTAGAATCCTGCGGCCTGCACATTTCCAAAATAGAAACTTCCAACATTATAATTACAGTCGGTTTACTGTAAACCAAATAAACACCCGAGAGACCCTCATCCCTGGAAATTCTTATTCCAGCATTGTGAGACCAAACCCTAATAACACGGAATATTGGAATACGGTGCATAAACAACGTTTTACCATATTACAAACACCTGTGGGTGAAGCTTCTAAGTTTCATAAAATCGATCAGGATATTGCTGCAATTCAAAATGTGATATCCAATGTCATATCACGTTCATACCCAGCATATAGTTTAACCAGCTTACAAGTCCGTACACAAATTGATAATAACCCTGATGATGCTGTTCAATACGACCGAATAGATAGTGAAACATCGTCTACTTTATACCGATTAGCTTCTATGAACGATTTAGATCGATCATTGGCACGCGATGAGGGTTGGGGTATCAATGCTTATCGAGTAGAGTCTCAATACCAGGCGTTGTTTTCAAATGCCACTAATGCCGTTGAATCTTTCAGCATCATTATCAAGAATGTACCTACTGCTAGCATGCAAGAAGTTATGAATCAAAATTCTGGAGGCTTTAACCCAAGGAATAGAAATCAAAATAATTGGAGGAACAACCGAAGATTTCGTCCATAATTTAACCATAGATAAATCAGATGAACCGCCTTATACCTTTCATACTAATTACCATTTTATTCACCTCCGTATCTTCTTTAAAGTCGCAGGGAGATTTTTCGCCCATTTTAAAATTCAAAAAAACAGGTGATAACGAATGTCGAATGAGAATTATTCCTAAGGATTATTTTGAGTCTAAAGCCATTGGACTATCCGGAATAAAAATAGAAATCACGCCCTTTGCAACAGATGGAAAGGTGTTAAATAATGTAAATAAACGAACGCTCGCATTAGATACGTTTACTAGGAGCGAATGGAAATCTTTCAAAATGACCCCACAACTTGCGGCCGTAGCTCAACAATTATTTGCAAAACCCAAACTTTACGGCGCGAGTACAGCTGAACAACTAACCAACGCTAAAAAGGTCCAAGAAAATACGTACCTCACCTATTTTATGGCCACCGCCTTTTCTTGGGATGCCGCCGAAAAAGCCAGAACGGGTGTAACACTTGAACTCAGTGATGACACTGCCTATGTGATTAAAGCTAGCTTGTTGCACTCTAGCCCTTATGTTGAAAATGATACCAACTTTGTCTCAGCAACATACATTTCAGAAAATTTAAATACGGAACGTCCATTCATTGATGCCGAAGGAAGAGAAAAAGCCGTCAGGCTTTATTGGCCTAAAGATAAAGACCTCATTGCCTATCATATCCAAGAGTCAGACTTAAATGGAGAGAATCTCAAATTCATAACGAACAAACCATATGTCAATGCCACCGTTGATAGCGTAAGTAATGATATCTATTACGATATCCCTGTTGAGAAAAATTACGTCGTAAAACGATATCGTATTGCTGGCTTTGATGTTTTTGGAGATAGCACCATCTATTCCGATTGGATCAATTCTTATGGCCGAGATAGAACTCCGCCTCAACGTATTCAAGAAGTCGAAACCAGCTCACGTGGTGAATATCAGGTGACCTTAAAGTGGACCAACCCCTTAGACGGCGATCGAGACAGAATTGACATTCTTTATGGAAGCAGTGAGAATAAACCCACAGAAAAGTTAGCTACGCTAAACGCCAACGAAAATACGTGGACTCATACATCTGCGAGCAATATTAAAAACAACTATTATTGGGTTGTTGCAATCGATACGGCGGGCAATACCGAAATACCCTTTTCCCGGAAAGTAATCACATTTGATAGTGTAGCACCTGCTCCACCTAAGATCATCCGTGCAGAAATTGACACCAGCGGATTGATTGAAATCCTTTGGAATAAAAGTAATATTGAGGACATCCGTGGTTATAAAATTGGAATGTCTTCATCCCCCAATGAAGTGCCCATTAACCTAACGAATGAGCCACAAGTCGATACAAGTTATCTTGAGAAAATCCCTTTAAGGGCGGTAAAAGGAACCTATTATTACTTTGTTCGAAGTCAAGATTTAAAAGGGAATATTGGAGATTACTCTGAGCCACTAAAAATCACGTTGCCAGATAAAATCCCACCGGCATTCCCCATGATCACAGCAATTCAACCTACCAACCAGGGCAACTTGCAAATAAGCCTAAATCTCCCAAAAGATGAAGACGCAACTTCCATGCGTTATAAACGAATCACGGATCAGCGGGATACCTCAGATTGGATCATGCTTGCGCTTCAATCGCAGATTATGGATAGCACGGTGAGTCATAAACATCGTTATTCATACATCATACAAACCATAGATGATGCAGGTAATCACTCTATAAGCCAGGTGACGGCAAGTAAGAAACCATTCCCAAAGATCATAAACATTAGCAAGGCAAAAATTCAACTTAACAGAATTAAAGAAACTGCCGATGGAAGCATTTACAATATTAATTGGAACGGCTTACCAGCCAACACAGAGAAAATAAGATTATTCAAAAAAGAAGGTGACTCACCCTATTATGAAATCGGGAAATTCGCTCCTTCTTTAAAGCAGATTAAAACCAAGGCTTTAATGAACTATACCGTACATCGTTGGGCTATTCGTATCGTTGATGCGGAGGGAAATAATTCCAATCTTTTAGAATCGGATATCCTATACGTTAAACCATTGAAGTAGACGAAGCCGATACATCTTTGAAATTCCATTTCTCGTCGAACGACTGTGAGAATATCGTAGATTTTTAATTTGATTGGACTTATCGTACAATAAAGGCAAAGAAGAGTCTGTTTATAAAATCTACCACGCACATGAGATACCACCAGATATTAAGAACTATTGGACTCTGCCTTCTTATTAATCTGTCCACCGTTTTTAATATCCAGGCACAGCACTGGAGAACATTTACTAATCCACTGTATAAAGCACATAGGCTGATTAATGATAGCCTCTTTGATGAGGCAAAAGCATTACTTGAATCTAAAAAGCATAAAATTGACACCCATCATACCATCTGGTATCACTCTAAAAGTAGAATTGCTCTTCATGAACAGAAACTCGATGAAGCACTGAGTCTATCTAAAAAAGCGCTTTGTGCCATTTTTGAGCTATCAAAATACCCTGAAGAAGAACAAAAATTTAAGGAACTGTATTATTTCGATGATCATTATCTATCGCTTTTTTACAGACAAATTTTAGTTTGGCACTTCCATCAAGAAAAATCATCTACTTCAACCAAACAAAACAATGCCCTTCAGGCTCGTTACAAGAGCCAATTAGTCGAATTAATTCCATGTATAAATCAAAAAAATGTATTGTTTAAGCTTACCTACCCAAGGCTGATTAATCATTTAAAAGCACTGAACGATACGATTGAATTCAACCTTATTCTCGAACAAAGATCGAGCCCCCTTTTATACGATTACATCAAAGGAATTGGACAAACACCAGAAGAGGTACTCAAAGCGCCAGCGCAACTTAGGTCTTTTTATATCCAAGGAATAGATTCACTCTTTAAATGGGAATTCCAAAAAGCAAAACTTGAAAATACAGAATCTGCATTTTTAGAATACGCAAGGAAGTATTCAGAATCTCCTTACAAAACCTTGGCACGAAATCGAGCAGAAGAAATTGCATTCAGAAGATGCAGAGAAAGTAACCTTGAAAATCAGTTCATCGATTACCTAAGAAGGTACCCCAACGGTAAATATAGAAGTCAAGCACAGAAATTACTCAATTACTTAACCGTTGTTCCTGTACCCATACTCACACTTGATGGAAAGTATAGATATGTGGACTCTATGAACAAGCGTTCATGGATTGATTCCACTTATGACTTTGCCTACCCATTTAAACTAAAATACAATCATGCTTGGCTCAACAATGGTACATGCTTGATAACGGGGTGCGCCTTGGTGATGAAAAGAGACTCATTCGAAAAAAATAAATGGTTCTACATTGAAAAGGATGGTACCCGATACAATCAAAAGGCTTACGACGAGATACGTCAAATTAGTTCTAATCGAGCTTTTGTAAGTGTGAATGATCGGTATGGAATCATAAATCAATTTGGAGAAGAAATACTCCCTCCTGTATTCGAAAAAGTATACTTTGATACACTTAATAAACTAGGAATTGTATTCAATGGAAGTGCTTGGGCTATCGTTAAATCAAACGGCCAAAGATTAACACCTTTTGATATTGATTTTATTCCATTAACGGACGTCTTGAATGAAGTGCCCATCGAGACTATACGCTTCACGGATAATCGGATTGTCTGCTTAAAAAAGAACAT
>VMCP01000103.1 GCA_008081305.1 Bacteroidota bacterium
TTTAAAGCTTGGCCCATATAGTTTTTGATATTCAACCGGCCCGTTCAAATTATGTATTTCATGAATGTGGGGACTAAGAAAAAACATGGCAACCACACTCAATAAGCCCAATAAAAACCAGCTTAAGCTTCGTTTTATACTCTGTTTGAGAGATAGTTTGTCTTTATAGCCTCCCGTGAACACACCTAGGTCGAAACTCAAAGAAATGAGTATAATCAACAAAAGCGCGATAACCACGAAGCCTGATTCCCACATACACTGCAAAAAACGTATGAATTATTGGTAAAACCATAGTGGCTGAGTTAGATTTGTTTCATGAAGAAGCGACTGAGAAATATTCTTATTAGAATTTCATTCGGGATTGCATCCGTAGTTGGATTGACCACCCTATCGTCTTATACGCCAGAAGAGGGAATGTTCCCTTTGAATTATCTGAATATTACACAGTTAAAAAATGCAGGCCTCAAGTTGGATGCAAAGGATATTTTTAATCCTGGAAAAGTATCCCTCACCGATGCCTTAGTAAAAGTAGGTGGTTGCACGGGGTCGTTCATTTCCGATAATGGTTTGATTATTACCAACCATCACTGCGTATATGGAAACGTTGCTCGATTGAGTACTCCAGAGCAAAACTACCTTGAAAACGGGTTTGTGGCTAAAACGAGAAAAGATGAATTACCGGTATCGATGCCTTGTAAAATAACGCAGAGCTACGAAGATGTATCTGATCGTGTATTAAAAGGCACATCTGAGGCAAATACCCCAGCAGAAAGAATGAATATCATAGCGGGTAACATTAAAGGTATTGTCGCAGAGGAAAAGCTAAAACACTCAGACCTCGACATTCAGGTTTCAGAAATGTTTGTCGGAAAAAGTTATACGCTATTCAGATATATTTACCTGAAAGATGTTCGATTGGTCATGGCTCCTCCATTAACAGTGGGACAATTCGGAGGTGATACCGATAATTGGGAATGGCCGCGTCACAATGGAGACTTTTCATTGGTTCGTGCTTATGTTGGGCCTGACGGAAAACCAGCTCCTTACAGCGAAAACAATATCCCATATACTCCCAAAAATAAGTTAAAGGTTAACCCGGCCGGAACTCAAGATGGCGATTTTGTTTTCATTATGGGTTATCCAGGAAGGACATTCCGTCACGAGAGTGGTGCCTTTCTTGATTTTCAGAAAAAAGTTCAGCTTCCAACCATACAATCATTCTTCAAGCAGTACATCGACTGGATGAAGCAACTGAGTGCAAACGACGAAGGGAAACGGTTATCATTCGCGAGAAATATCCAATGGATGGAAAACGTAGAGAAAAACTACAGGGGTAAAATGCAAGGTTTGAGAAGAACTAGAATTGTAAAAGACCGAATTGATCAAGATATGGCCTTGAAGACGGAATATAAAAAAGGAACTGCCGAGGGGAAACATGCCAATGAAGTAGTAGCACGTATTCATAAAATCTGGTCTGACCGATTAAACTACGGTCCGTTGTACTTCTATTCCGGAACTTTCACGAATCAATCGGCATACTTTAAGCTTTTTGATTTAATGAATCGTGTTAATCTACAAATTGAAGAACACCCAGAGCAAAAAGATTCTTTCATGATCACGTTCCAGAACAGAGCAAAGAAGATCTTTAAGCCTATCGATATAGAACTAGAAAAGAAAACGTATAAAGCCTTAATCAACGGTATACGTAAATTCTCTTCCTCGGCTAACGGACCGCTTACTGAAAAAGAAATAAGTAAAATTTCAAATAGTAAATTATGGGATGCCGATAAACTAAACGTATGGATCGAAAAGAATCCAAAGAAGTTGTTGAAGTCTAAAGATATACTAATCTCTCTTCATAAGGACTTACTTGTTATCCGCACAATGGCTATACAAAAATGGAGCGCTGCGGAACTTGAATTAAAATCATTGATGCCCCAATACATCAATTTCAGAGAAGATTATTTAAAGTCACAGTTTATTCCTGACGCCAATAGCACCCTTCGACTAACCTATGGCTACATCCGGGGTTATAGCCCGAATGATGGTGAGAATCATTACCCTTATACCTCCTTAGATGGCGTTTTTGAAAAAGCCAATACGCTACCTGATTACCGGCTACCAAAACCGGTACAGGATAAACTAAGGCAAACCAATGTTCCGGGAATCTTTAAAGATCCCAAAACCGGTAAAATTGTTGTAGGCATCTTATACAATATGGACACCACCGGAGGTAATTCAGGAAGTCCTGTATTGAACGATAAAGGAGAATTAATCGGTATCAATTTTGACCGTAGTTTTACGGCAACCATCAACGACTACGCCTGGAATGAGAAATACTCAAGAAGTATAGGTGTTGATATACGCTATGCCCTCTATGTATTAAAGTACATAAGTGAGGCAGATGATATCATCGCTGAAATGGGTGTAAATCTGTGAGTTTAGTCACCAGTTACAAATATGCATTTTAAGAACTTTGTGACATGGGAATTTTATCTTCACTATTTGGAAGCAAAAACAAAGTTGATTTGGGCGAGTTGATTGCCAATGGCGCCCAAATCATAGACGTTCGTACTCCACAGGAATACAAGGGAGGACATATTAAGAAATCAGTCAATATTCCATTGGATAAACTCAATGATCAATTAAAAAAGATTTCAAAAAACAAACCTGTAATCACATGCTGTGCATCGGGAATGAGAAGCGGTTCTGCCAAATCTATCCTTCAAAAGGCGGGATACGATGCACATAACGGTGGACCTTGGACTAACTTAAGAAAATACCAGTAAATCATGGGTAGTTTTAAAAAGATCATCTCTCAGGATAAACCGGTACTGGTTGACTTCACCGCATCATGGTGTGGACCATGTAAAGCCATGGCACCTATATTAGATCAAGTTAAAAATGAAGTCGGCGACAATGCGAGCATCATAAAAATTGATGTTGATAGAAATCAACAAATCGCCCAATCACTTCAAATACAAGGTGTTCCTACCCTTATTTTATATAAAAACGGGAAACAACTTTGGAGACAATCTGGAGTTGTCCAAAAAGAAATGTTGGTCAACCTATTGAACCAACATTCCTAAGATACTATAGAGCAAAGAAAAAGGGATGCAAAAGCATCCCTTTTTTATGTCTAATGAATTTCGCGATTATTCCTTATCGCTTTTATCGTCTTCGGATTTTGTTTCTTCTTTCGCTGCTTTCGGAGATTTCTTAGCTTCTTTTGGCGCTTTCTCAGTTGCAGGTGCTTCTTCTTTAGTAGCCTCAACTTCTACTACCTCTACCTCTTGGTCTTCGGTGTTAGCAGGTGCTGCAGGAGCCGCTTTCGCAGTAGATTTACCACCACGACGTGAACGACGTGTATTTGATTTCTTTTTGTCCTTATTGAATCCATCAAAGAATTCATTGAAATCCACCAATTCAATCATTGCCATTTCCGCGTTATCACCCGCACGATTTCCTGTCTTGAGGATACGCGTGTATCCTCCAGGACGATCGGCTACTTTCTCTCCAACAACCGTGAACAATTCATTCACCGCGTGCTTATCACGAAGGTAAGAGAATACTGTACGGTAATTGTGAGAAGAAGCATCTTTACTGCGTGTTATCAAAGGCTCAACGAATACACGTAATGATTTTGCCTTCGCCACGGTAGTAACGATACGCTTATGTTTGATAAGAGAAGATGCCATATTGGCTAGCATAGCTTTCCTATGGGAAGCTGTTCTGCTCAAGTGATTAACTTTTTTTCCGTGTCTCATTCTGATTAGTCGTCGTTAAGGTTGTATTTAGCTACATCCATTCCAAAGTGAAGACCACGATCACGAACAAACTCTTCAAGCTCCGACAAAGACTTCTTACCGAAATTTCTGAATTTGAGAAGATCTTCAATGTGGTAATTCACTAACTCACCTAAAGTTTTTATTTCTGCTGCTTTCAAGCAATTGTATGCACGAACCGAAAGATCCAAATCAGCCAAAGGAGTTTTCAAGATCTTACGCATTTGTAGGAACGTCTCGTCTACTTCTTCAACTACTTTAGAAACTTTGGTTTCAGGCATGATATTCTCATCACTGAAAAGCACAAAATGTCCAATCAATATTTTAGCAGCTTCTTTCAACGCCTCTTCAGGGTGAATACTACCATCTGAAGTAACTTCCATAACCAACTTTTCAAAGTCAGTCTTCTGCTCTACACGATAATCCTCAATGTCGAAACGTACGTTCTTTATCGGAGTATAGATAGAATCCGTCGGAATCATTCCAATTGGAGCATCTTTTTGCTTGTTTTCCTCAGCCGGAACATAGCCACGTCCTTTGGTGATGATTAATTCCATCTCCAAGTTCACGGTAGGATCCATATTGCAGATAACGTGATCTGGGTTTAGGATAACGTAGTCGTTGGTATAACGTCCAATATCACCTGCAAGGAATTGATCTTTACCCTTGATAGAGATAAAGAGTTTTTCCTGTTCTTCAGTTGATGTATTCGACTTAAAACGTACTTGCTTCATGTTAAGTACAATTTCAACTACGTCTTCCACTACACCTTTGATAGTGCTGAATTCGTGTTCAACGCCTTGAATTTTAACACCAGAGATCGCATAACCTTCTAAAGAAGATAAAAGTACACGACGCATAGCGTTTCCGATAGTCACACCATATCCTTTTTCCAATGGGAAAAATTCGAACACACCATGTGCGTCGTTAGATTTGGTCATCACTACCTTATTTGGTTTTTGAAATGGTATAACACCCATAATTTCTGCGAGATTTTTATTACTTACTGTATAATTCGACGATGAGCTGCTCCTTGATATTCTCTGGAATCTCAGAACGCTCTGGAAGGGAAACAAACTTACCTTGAAGCTCTTTATTATCCCATTCTATCCAACTGAAGCGTGAACCGCTGATACTTGCTCCTTGAGCAACAACTTCTAAAGACTTAGAACGCTCACGAACAGCTACTACATCACCTGGACGTAAAACGCAACTTGGAATGTTCACCACCTCACCATTGACGGTGATATGACGATGCGAAACCAACTGACGCGCTGATCTTCTAGTTGGAGCAATACCCATACGATAAACGGTATTGTCTAGACGGGACTCAAGAATACGTAACAGGTTTTCACCTGTAACACCTTTCTTGGCCGCTGCTTTTTTGAATGTATTACGGAATTGACGTTCAAGTACACCGTAAATGAATTTCGCCTTTTGTTTCTCCGCTAACTGAATTGCGTATTCTGATTGCTTAGGTCTTCTACGGGCGTTACCGTGCTGACCTGGACCGTAATTCTTGCGCTCAAGAGCTTTATCTCTTCCGAAAATCGGCTCTTTAAAACGACGGGAAATTTTGGATTTTGGACCTGTATATCTTGCCATT
>VMCP01000248.1 GCA_008081305.1 Bacteroidota bacterium
CGTATAACCAAGCACGTCAGGCGGCTATTACTCGTGAGATTTCAGAAATCGTGGGTGGCGTTGCAGCGTTGGAAGACGCCGGTTAATTAAAAATTTAAAAACTGAATTAATTGAGGTTGAGTGATTCTATTCGCTCAACCTCAATGTATTTATGGGCTTTTTTGATTGTACTTACAAGCTCAGTAAGGTGATCTTTGTTTTGAACCAAAATTTCAATTGTACCGCCGAACGTTCCATCATTATTAGCCTTTATATTGATGCTCTTCATGTTCACTTCTAAATCTCGTGAGATGATATCCGTTATCTTGCTTACTATTCCGACGTCATCAACCCCACGAACGGAAATATTTGCATCGAATGATTCATTATATAAGTTTTGCCATGTAGCAGGAATAATCCGGTAACCATATTGACTCATGAGTTTTTCAGCGTTTGGACAGGTGGTTCTGTGAATTTTTACTCCATCTCCAACGGTTACAAAACCAAAAATGGATTCACCGGGTAATGGATTACAACAACGGGCCAAAGAATATGGCATTTCATAATCTTCTCCGAAAACAATCTGTTGCTGTTTCTTTTTGTCCTTTTTAGTTTGAGTCTTATCGCTATATACCTTTTCTTCTAAAATAGCCATTAGACTCTCCTTCATCATTCGAATTTTCCCTTGAGCAACGGCATTAAAAAACTCGCTAGAATTAGGGTACCCAAAATGTTTATTTAATAATTGGATGTGTTTGTCAGTAAATGGAATTTCATGCTTTTGGAACATACGTTCCATGATACTTTTCCCTCTACCTGCGAGTTTAGTGCGTTCATCTCTAAGAAACTCACGGATTTTTGTTTTTGCTCTACCGGTTTTAACGATATTCAACCATTGCTGTGTTGCTCTCGGCTTGGAAGTGGTGAGGATTTCAATGATGTCACCGCTTTTCAATTCTTTGCTAATCGGTACGAGCTTGTTATTTATTTTAGCTCCAATTGTCGTTAGTCCTACTTCTGTATGTATAGCAAATCCAAAATCTAAGGCTATAGAACCCATTGGCATGGATTTGACATCACCTTTCGGCGTAAAGACATAAATATCTTCACCCAGTAGCGTGTTTTTGAATTCATTGACCAAATCCATCGCAGATAAGTCATTATTCTCCAATGTATCTTTTACGGCGTTTAACCAATGATCAAAAGCATCATCTTGGGGCGTACTAATGATTTTTTCTCCTTGTTCAGATTTATATCTCCAATGTGCAGCTAATCCGCGTTCGGCAATATCATCCATTCTTTTCGAACGAATTTGTACCTCCACCCAACGACCTTTAGGCCCAAGTACGGTGGTGTGTAAAGCGGAATAACCGTTGTTTTTTGGTCTGCTTATCCAATCCCTCAAACGTCCTTGATGAGGACGGTATTTATCGGTAATAATGGAATAAGCCCGCCAGCAATCTGCCTTTTCTGAATAGATGTCTGTTTGAAGAATAATTCTAATAGCAAAACCATCATAGACTTCCTCAAAGGGAATATCCTGTTGTTGCATTTTACGGTGTATGCTGAATATGCTTTTAGGACGTCCTTTGATTTCTTTGATTTCAAGACCAGAATGTTGCAATTCGTTACGAATCGGCTCAATAAACTCTCTTATGTAGCGTTGTCGTGATTGTTTTGTTTCACTAATTTTATCTGAGATAAAACGGTAGGTTACGGGATCTGTGTACTTCAATGCGAGGTCCTCCATCTCTGTTTTTATAGCATTCAGCCCTAGACGATGGGCAAGGGGAGCATAAATAAACATAGTTTCGGAGGCAATCTTAAGCTTGGTTTTATCGGGAACGGAACCCAATGTCCTCATGTTATGCAATCGGTCGCAGAGCTTAATCAAGATTACCCTCAAATCCTCACCAAGGGTAAGGAGCATTTTTTTGAAGTTTTCAGCCTGTATACTTGCATCAGCATCCACTGTTTCAAATACAACGGATATTTTGGTAAGGCCTCCAATGATATCGGATACTTTTGAACCAAACTTTCGTTCAATATCGTCAAGCGTGATTTCCGTGTCTTCAACCACGTCGTGAAGAAGTGCACAAATCACAGAAGTTGCACCTAGGCCAAGTTCACCGGCAGCAATTTGTGCCACGGCTAACGGATGAAAAATATAAGGCTCACCGCTTTTTCTAACGGTTCCTTCGTGGGCCCGTGCTGCATAATCAAAGGCTTGACGAATAGATTTCGTTTTATCCTTTGCAATCTTACCGCTGAGGGTCCTCAGAAGAAGACGGTATTTATTTAATAAATCGTGACGATATTCCTCGTAAACTTCACCGTCTAAAAGCGCCATTACTTGTTCATTTCTGCAAAGTGGTAAAAAAATCTTGGGATGGTTTCAATACCTCTGAAATAATTGAAAACCCCGTAATGTTCGTTTGGAGAGTGAATAGCATCGCTGTCCAATCCAAAGCCCATTAATACCGTTTTGGTCTCCAACTCTTTCTCGAATAGGGCAACAATGGGTATACTACCTCCACCTCTGGTAGGGATTGGATCCTTACCAAAAGTATCTTTCATAGCTGCAGCTGCAGCCTTATATGGAACACTATCAGTAGGGGTCAGTACCGGCTCTCCTCCATGATGTGGAGTTACCTTAACCTTTACACTTTTTGGAGCAACGCTATTGAAATAATCGGTAAATAGTTTAGTAATGGTTTCGGATGACTGGTTGGGGACCAAACGCATCGATATTTTTGCATAAGCCTTGGATGGTAAAACCGTTTTTGCGCCTTCTCCGGTGTAACCTCCCCATATTCCATTTACGTCTAGCGTAGGACGTATTCCAGTTCTTTCTAAGGTAGAAAATCCTTCCTCACCCATCACGTCATCTATTTCTAGATGACTCTTGTATATATCAAGGCTAAATGGTGTTTTAGCCATAGCCGCACGATCTTCAGGGGATACTTCTAAAACATCTTTATAAAAACCAGGGATGGTAATGTGGTTGTTCTCGTCTTTCATTCCGGCGATCATGTCGCACAATACATTGATGGGATTTGCCACAGCTCCACCGTAAACACCCGAATGTAAATCAATGTTAGGTCCAGTAACTTCAACCTCCACATAGCTCAATCCTCTAAGTCCTACATCTATACTCGGCATATCGTTGGCAAGCATCGAGGTATCGGAAATAAGGATAACATCCGCTTTTAATTTTTCTTTATTGTTCTTGCAATACGTATCTAAATTACTGCTTCCTACTTCTTCTTCACCCTCAATCATGAATTTCACGTTACATGTCAATTCATTTGTTTGCATCATTGACTCAAATGCTTTTACATGCATGAACATTTGTCCTTTATCGTCGCAGGCTCCCCGAGCGTATATTTTATCATTTTTGATAGTCGGCTCAAACGGAGGAGTGTCCCATAGCTCATCGGGCACACTCGGTTGAACATCATAATGTCCGTATATCAGAACCGTCGGGAGATTTGTGTCAATTATTTTCTCACCGTAAACGATGGGATAACCAGCTGTTTCTTCCAAAATCACGTTATCGGCACCTGCTGTTTTCAAAAAGTCAGCAACGGTTTCAGCACATTTACGCACATCACCTGAAAATGCTGAATCAGCACTAATGCTAGGTATGCGTAATAACTCAAATAATTCTTCTAAAAAACGTTCTCTGTTGGATTCGATATAACTCTTACTTGACATATACCGCAATTTACGGATTATTTAGGCTAAAAGTAAAGGTTAATCGCTTAATTTGTAGGTATGAATCCAGATACGACTTCTGCATCATTGAACGCATTCAAGGGGGAAGTTTTTATGTATGAAATCATCATTTCGGCGATTGTTTTTACCGCTGTTTATATGGTTTTAAAACGCTACCATCAAAAGGAAAAAGAGGCCAAAAAGCATAATTCCAAATACCATAACGGGCAAGGTTGAATTTGCCTAGCTACTTTGTAGGCTTCCTTGACACCTTATCCCCGTCCATCATTGTTTTAGCAATAGACATACTAGGTGAAGTAATGACATTTTCTCCTTTACTTAAACCAGAAATAACTTCAAAGTAGTCTAGATCTTGTATTCCGGTTTTTACTTTCTTGGCAACGGCTTTCCCGTTTTCATAAACAAAAACCCAAGTTTCAATTTCATCTAAATTTGAATCTTTACTTTTAACCTTCTTTGGATCTCTTGTGGTTAATGCCGCAATGGGAAGGGCAAGTGCGTTTTCTCTTCTTTCAGTTTTGATCTCAGCTGAGGCAGTCATGCCTGGAAGCAATGGTTGTGGCCTGCTTGCGTTATTTAAATCAGCGTAGCTGGATGGGTCAATTTGTATCTTAACTGTATAATTCGTGACCTGCTCATTAATGTCCATGTTGGCATTGAATTTTGCTGAATTAGCTATTTCTGTTACTCTTCCGGTAAAGGTTTTCTTTGGATAGGCGTCAACTCGGATATCGGCTTCGTCGTTTAATTCAAGGCGAACGATATCATTTTCATTTATTTTAACTTCAACTTCCATTCGGCTTAGGTCGCTAATCCTCATGATTTCAGTTCCCGCCATTTGTGCAGTCCCTACGACACGTTCCCCTTTTTCCGAACTCAACTGTGTTACAATACCTGATTGAGGAGCAAGAATCTTTGTTCTACCCAATGTTTTCATTCCTTCATCTAAGCGGGCTGCTAAACTTTTTACGTTATATAAAGCAGCCGTTTTATTCTTTGACGCAACGGTAGCCTCTGTTTTAATTTGTTCATATTGAACTCTGGCATTTTCCCACTCTAGATCTGAAGTGATATTTTCCTGATGCAGTTTTTTTTGTCTCTCAAAATTATCTTCAGCAATATCCAAGGCAACTTTAGATCTAAGTTCTTGAGCCTCGGCCGACGACAAGTTCGCTTTAGCATTATTAAGATTTGCCCTTAACTGATTAACGGTGGTTAGATAAATTTCTGGATTAATGGTTACAAGTAGCTGTCCTTCAACAACAGAATCACCTTCGTTGACAAACATATCAATAATCTCACCGCTTACATCTGGGCTAATTTTTACTTCAGATTTGGGAAGGATTTTACCTGTGACTGTTACCGTTTCTACGATCGTTTTATCTTGAATTTTCTCGGTAGTTACTAACTCTTCGCTTTTTCCACCTTTAAATATGCTTGCTGCAACGATGAGCGTTAAAATTATAATACCCGAAATCCAATAAACTCGTTTTTTATTCTTCATCTGATTTAGTCAATTCTTTTTATATCGCCATGAGCAATGAACTGAAGGATTATATCCCTCAATGCTGCTTCGTATTTCGCTGAAAGCAATTGTTGATATGCTTGTCGTTCTTGATTTTTTGTCTGTTGAACCTCGTAAAAGCT
>VMCP01000185.1 GCA_008081305.1 Bacteroidota bacterium
CCTTGCCGCCGGATTATTACTCGTTGTCGTCCCCGCCGCCTTCCAACGTTCCGGCCTTGCCGTTCTGCCGCGCCCTCCCGCCGGTCTTGGTCTTGTGAAGAACTTAGGAAGAGTATTAATGACAGAATATTTGGTTCCTTTTGAACTCTCTGGAATTTTGTTTATTTCAGCCATGGTTGGTGCTGTTTTGTTAGGAAAAAGAAGTCCACAAGAGGATGTGGAGCCGCAAGGTGATAAGCTTTAATTCATGTTGAGTATTTTTCATTCACTTGAAATCAGCCACTACATCTATTTGAGTTGTGTGTTGTTTTCAATCGGGTTATTTGGTGTATTATTCCGTCGAAATGCCATCATTTTATTAATGTGTATTGAGTTGATGCTGAATGCAGTTAATTTATTATTGGCTGCTTTTACAGAGTATATGGGAGATACACAGGCTAATGGCCAGATGTTTGTATTTTTCATTATGGTTGTAGCCGCTGCCGAAGCAGCAGTGGGTTTAGCAATCATCGTAATGGTTTATCGCAATACGCGTAAAACCGATGTCAGTTTCCTTGATCAATTGAAAGACTAATGAACCCTATAGCATTAATTTTAGCGTTTCCTTTATTGGGTTTTTTAATAAACGGCTTGCTTGGACCGAAGTTACCAAAGTCAATCGTTGGTTGGTTGGGTAGCATAGCTGTATTTGCATCGTTTATTCTAGCGGTTTCTAAATGGTCCTTAATCTTAGCGGATGCAAAGGGTATTAATTGGAATGCCTACACCTTTTTGCAAATTGAGCAACTTACCCTAAACGTATCCTTTACATTGGATAGATTGTCATTATGGATGACACTCATCATCACAGGTATAGGTTCGTTAATACACTTATATTCCATTTCCTATATGGATCACGATGAACAACCTGCTAAGTTTTTCGCTTACCTGAATCTGTTCATTTTCTCCATGCTATTGTTGGTTTTAGGCTCAAACTTCCTGATGTTATTTTTTGGTTGGGAAGGGGTAGGACTTTGTTCCTATTTGCTTATCGGCTTTTGGTATACCAATAAAGATTTTGGGCATGCTGCTAGAAAGGCATTTGTAATGAACCGTATTGGTGATCTTGGTTTGCTTTTGGGTATGTATTTAATCGCTAGCAATTATGGTTCTTTAGAGTATGCTGAAGTTCTGCCGAGCATGGCCCAAGGGAATGGAAGTGTGTCTCTATTAACAGGTATAGCCGTGTTGTTGTTTATTGGTGCCATTGGTAAGAGTGCACAAGTGCCCTTGTTTACATGGCTTCCAGATGCAATGGCGGGGCCAACACCGGTTTCTGCTTTGATTCACGCCGCAACCATGGTTACAGCGGGTATCTACCTCGTGGTTAGAACTCAAGCTTTATTCTTTCTTTCACCGGCAGCAAGAACAGTAGTGCTAGTAATAGGAGTGCTTACCGCACTGATTGCGGCAGTTATTGCTCTTCGACAAAACGATATCAAAAAAGTATTGGCATACTCTACCGTCAGTCAACTTGGATTCATGTTTGTAGCTTTAGGAGTAGGAGCTTACACAACGGCATTATTCCATGTTACCACTCATGCATTCTTCAAAGCTTTGTTGTTTTTGGGTGCAGGTTCTGTAATACACGGTGTTCATGATGAACAGGATATGCGATATATGGGTGGGTTGAAATCAAAGATGCCCGTAACCTACTGGACATTGTTAATAGGAACCCTGGCTATTTCTGGCTTTCCAATGTTGAGTGGGTTCTTCTCGAAAGATGAGATTTTGGCCAATGTATTTCATCATAGTGCTTTGGTTTACGGAATTATGGCTTTTGCAGCATTGCTTACGTCGGTTTATATGTTTAGACTGTTCTTCTTAACGTTTCATGGTGAATACAGAGGAACAGAAAAGCTTGAATTCGATAAAGTCCATGAGTCTAATTGGAAAATGACTACACCATTACTTGTACTTGCCTTATTGTCAGTACTAGGAGGGTTGTTGAATTTGCCACATTATATTTCACACGAAGGCTTCTTGTCGGCTTGGTTAAAGCCTACTTACATCATGTTTGAAGAAGTGATTCACGCAGATATGACCACTGAGATTTTATTGATTTCAATGGCAGTATTGATATTCCTTGTAGGTTTTGTCTATAGCCGCCAACGCTATTTAGTTAAGGGTGTTTCTCCAGAGGTTGAAACCAAAGGTGTGGCAAAGTGGTTGCAGAATAAGTTGTACATTGATGAATTCTATAACCTAGTAGTGGTTAAGCCTCTAGAGGTTCTTGGAGATATCCTTTTTGCTTTATTCGACACCTTGTTGTTATACGGATTGACCTTTGCTGTTCATCCTGTTTTAAGATGGGTAGGCGGTCGAAATCGTAAAATACAAAACGGAAATATTGAGTTTTATCTTTTATATATGGTTGTAGCAATAGCCATTTTGTTGGGCGTTAATTTATTGTTCGTATAGTGGAGTTGATTATTATACCTGTTGTTGCCGCGTTGTTGTCCATATTCACAAAGGGCAATCGCTGGTTGAATACAATTTTAGCCACAGCAGGACTTGGGGTGTTGTTATTGAAATTTGGTCCGTCTAACATGGATTACCAGTCTGGCCAATGGGTGAGCATCGTGGATGTTCCTTGGTTGTCAGATGTCGTTCACTTCCATTTGGGACTAGACGGTATTAGTTATTTACTGCTTTTACTGACTAATATATTACTACCGCTAATTGTTTTCAGTGTTAACGATCATCGTAAACCTTCTTTGGTGCCTTTAGCTTTGGTGATGCAGGCAGGTCTGAACGGCGTGTTCATGGCTAAGGATGGATTAATGTTTTATCTCTTTTGGGAACTAGCGATGATTCCGATTTACTTCATCACACTTATTTACGCTGAAAGAGACAACTTCGTTACAACGGTTCGCTTCTTTATTTATACGTTTATAGGTTCTTTGGGGATGCTAGCATCATTAATTTACCTATACACAAAAACTCCAGATGCTTCTTTTGCATTTGAGTCATTAATGAGTATTAACCTCGGTTACACCGAATCAATTTGGGTTGGAGCCGGATTCCTATTGGCTTTTGCCGTTAAAATACCTTTATTCCCTTTTCATACTTGGCAACCGAATACATATACTTACGCCCCAGCGCAAGGAAGTATGTTGCTTTCGGGTATCATGTTGAAAATGGGATTGTACGGACTCATCCGTTGGTATATGCCTTTAGCAGGGGAGAGTATACCATTTTATCAGCCTATTATAATCACCTTAGCTGTGATCGGTATTGTATACGGAGCTTTAATTGCCATGCGTCAGGAAGACATGAAGCGCCTTGTTGCATACAGTTCATTATCTCACGTAGGATTAATTGCTGCGGGAATCATGACCATGACGGAAACGGGTATGAACGGAGCGTTATTGCAGATGTTTGTCCATGGGGTAAATGTCGTTGGTTTGTTTATGGCCATTGATCTTATACAACAGACCTATAGGGGTAGACATTTTGCAGAGTTAGGAGGTTTGGCAAAAGTCAATCGATGGTTTACCATTTTATTTTTCTTAATCATTATTGGCACAGCAGCAGCACCATTAACGAATGGTTTCCCAGGTGAATTTATGTTGTTAAAGTCAATTTTTGATTACGATACTACGTATGTTGTGTTTGCTGGACTTACCATTATTTTATGTGCGGTATACATGTTAAGGATGTTCCAGTTTAGCATGCTAGGCGAACCACAGGAAGAGAATAAGCCTATTGCCCTAGTAAATACACTGCCATTGGTAGTCATTGCTATAATGGTAATTGTTATAGGGATATTTCCCCAATGGTTCATAGAGATATTTGAGCCTGCGGTAAAAAATATATTAACCACCATATCTAATACGAAAGGAGTAATGTCGTGATAGCCATTTCTATGATATTCTTAGGCAGTATCGCCTTGATGTTCGCTGGAATCAATGCAGAGGAGAAAAAAGTCAAACCATTTTTCGCAGTTCTATTGGCTTTGTCAGGCATTTTTGCGTTTCTAGAGTCTAAAGCCATATTTGCGTTTGATGAGCTATTTGTTTGGGTTCCTAAGCATATGGTTGATTTTGATGCATTTGGTTTACAAATGGTGGGAGTATTGTCAATATTGGCTGCTATCATCATAAATCTTATGCCCGCTGCAAATCGTAAAGGGGTGGATATTTTAGCTCTGATGGCTTTTTCCTTATGTGGGGGTATTTTGATGATAGGTGCGAAGCATTTAGTGGTGTTATTTCTTGGAATTGAGGTGCTTTCTATTCCGTTATTTGTATTGGCAGGAAGCGATAAAGATAATATCAGTGGAAATGAAGCCGCATTGAAGTACTTTTTGATGGGTGCGTTCTCATCGGCTATCTTTTTGTTAGGCGCTGCATTCTTGTACGGAGGAAGTGCAGTTATGACGTATCAGGAAATGTTTTTAAGATTAAGTTTCTCAGAACATTTCGGTGATTTCCCAGTATTGATGAAAGCGGGAATGATATTGGTAATGGTTGGTTTGCTATTTAAAGTAAGTGCGGTTCCTTTTCATTTTTGGAGCCCTGACGTATACGAAGGATCCCCAAATCGAGTAACGTCATTTATGGCGGTTATTGTGAAGATTGCAGGTTTTGTAGCACTTGCTAATTTCATGAAGGCCTTCTTGCCAATGTTAGAGTGGACATCAAACTGGTTGCTTCCAATTTCAGCGATTACCATATTAGGTGGTAACATTGCCGCTTTTGCGCAGAAGTCTTTTAAAAGGATGTTAGCATATTCTAGTATCTCGCATGCTGGATATTTGTTGTTGTTTGCATTAACATCAATGCAGGATATGTCAGTGTTAGGTACTTATCTATTAGCATATGGACTTTCAACAGCGTTGTTGTTCTACTTATTTGATAAATATGCGAATGGTGATAAGAACGGATTTGAAATATTTACAGGGTTGACGTTTACCAATAGAACAGATACAATAGCATTGGTTGTAGCAACCTTATCTATTGCTGGAATTCCTGGTACCATCGGATTCATAGGTAAATATCAATTGTTTTCAACCGCCTTTGGTCCTCAATTTTGGGGAGTAATGATTGCATTGCTTGGTTCAATAATATCTATTGGTTATTATTTCAAGCCATTTAAGTATGCATTTAGAACCGAGAGCGATACTCCAAACCAATGGAATTGGTCTTGGGGTTCTATTTGTTCTGTAGTCATCTCTTCTGTCATTCTTGCCTTAGGGTTGTTCCCTTATTTGCTATCCCTATATTTTTAAGGGAAGTTTTCCCTTGCTGATAATGCGCGGCTGATTACTGTGAATCAATTCTTCCCATGAAATCCAACTTT
>VMCP01000214.1 GCA_008081305.1 Bacteroidota bacterium
AATACCCTTCAAACGATTTTTACCCAATTTATTTTCGTTGGTTTATTCAAAACTGACGAATGTCACTCGCAAGAAGAACGCGTAAACTTATATTTGAATCCAAATTGAGACTATAATGGCAACAGGAATCATTAACGAAGCATACCTAAATTCAGAGCACGCAGCTAAGTTGAACCAGCTTTATATCAACGCCAAACCGTGCAAATATTTAGTGATGGAGAATTTCTTTACCGAAGAAATTGCCGATGACTTGTTTGAAAATTTCCCGTCAATTAAAGATCTCAATGTAAAGCGTAAAAGCTTGAATGAGGATAAAAGTGAAGATTATCATTTTGAGAGGTGGCACCCTTCTTTTGCCAAGATACGGGAAGCGGTCAGCTCAAATCAATGGTACCAACAGTTAGAAAAGATTACGGGAATAGAAGGTCTGCATACCACCACAGATGCTTTGGGATCTGGTGTGCATCAAGGTAAAAACGGCTCTTACGTAGACATCCATATTGACGTTAACATGAACCCTAAGTTAGGTTTGTGGCGCCGAATCAACCTGCTAGTTTATCTCAATAAAAATTGGAAAGCAGAATACGGTGGCGATTTAGAATTGTGGAACAAGGAGATGACCGAATGTATGGTGAAAGTCCCGCCCACGTTCAATACTGCGGTCATTTTTTATACGGATGACAACAGTCCGCACGGCTATAGAAAAATCAATATTCCGGAGGACGAAAGCAGAAAAAGCTTCTATACATACTTCTATACCAAACCAGAAGAAGGAGTCTCTTACAGAGATTCAAAATTTGTCTCAAGACCAGATGATGCAACGTCAAAGAAATTGGCAACCGGCATCAAAGAGACGCTAAAAATCAATGGGAAAAAATTATTGAAGTTTATCGGATTGAAGAACCTAGACTTTCAAGACAAAAATTAAGACCAGCGTTTCAAGTAGATTTTAGCCTACGTGCATGTAGCCTTTAGGATAGGAAAAGGAATTAGATTCTGGTCGATTACCACTCAAAGCGAATGCTAGGGTTAAGGTTCCTACCCTTCCGATTAACATACTAAGCATGATTACCGTTTGACTACCGAAGCTAAGCTCGGAGGTAATTCCTGTACTCAGACCTACCGTACAAAATGCACTTACTTGCTCAAAAGCCAAGTCTAAAAACGCGATATCCGGTTCCAAGATTGTCAAAACAAATATTCCCAAGAAAATAAAGACTATCGCGAAGAGGAAAACGGCAAAAGCTCTATTCATCAACTCCCAAGGAATCTTATTTTTATACAGGTTGATATCCTTTTTACCCCTAATCGTAGCATAGGCACTTAAAAATACCAAAGCAAATGTACTGGTCTTTATTCCTCCTGCTGTTGATCCAGATCCACCCCCAACAAACATTAAAAACATCATAAAAAGTAATGCTGGCATGGCCATAGCTCCTATGTCTATGGTATTAAACCCAGCCGTTCTTGCAGTAACACTTTGAAAGAAACTTGCTGATATATGTGTGCCCATATCACCATTGTAACCCAGTGTGAGTGAAAGAATCACTCCTCCAGTCAATAATAAAATTCCGGCGACCGTCAAACCAATTTTAGTACCCAATCGCAACCCTCTCCAACTTCTGGTTAACGGTTGGTTTCGCCACGGTTGTGAAAGCACATCCGAAAGTGTTCCAAACCCAATTCCACCCAAGATGATTAATAAAGCGATTACCCAATGGACGGCCGGTAAAAATGCATTACCCTCAGTGGCTAGTGAATCAGAGAATAAAGAAAACCCTGCATTATTAAAGGCACTAATGCTGTGGAATATGCTATAAAATAAAGTGTTCCCTAAAGAATCAAACTTGGGAAACCAGATGATACCTAGTAAGATTGCACCAATTAATTCTATAGTTAATGTGAGACGAAAAATTGAACCTACTAGCTTACCGCTTTGTAACATGCTTTCGCCAAGGTTTTCACTCATGAAGTTTTGCTGGCGCATTCCAAATCCGCCTCTAAGAATAGCGAATAAGGCAGCAAATGAAATGATGTTTAGTCCACCCAATTGCATGAGTATCATCACAATCATTTGCCCTTTAAAGCTCAGAACCGTAGAAATATCTATTAAACTCAACCCCGTCACACAGCTCGCACTAATACTTGTAAATAACGCAGTGACGAAATCTAAAGACCCACTACCTGCCTTCATTTCCGGTAGCATTAACAAACCAGTACCCAAGGCAATTAACAGTATGAAACTGATTAATAGTAATGCCGGTGGTGTCAGGTTGAAATCGGGCAGTCGTTCTCCAACTTTCCCAAATTCCAAAAACACAATAATCATTACATAAAACTGTAACAAAAGCACAAAGCCGCTTTGAAAACTGCTTACGCCTATTGCATCTCCTAGGAAGCTAAGTAATTCAACCTCTTGAATGTTAATGACCAAGATATCCAACACAAGGAATCCCATTAAAATGGCTTCCCATTTTCTGGCCTTCACAAATGCCCAAGGATGAAAATTGTAAATAACCTCTATCAGGAATTTCAATAAGTAATAACCTATGGAGAATCGTACAATTACACCTATGATATGATTTTGTGCATCATTAAGATCATAGCCGTGAAAAATAACTAATGATATAATGGTGCTAAGGGCAACAAGAAAAGAGATCCTTGATAAAGCACCAAGTACAAAATCACGGCTATCATACAGGAGAATATTCACCCGTTCTCTGAAGGCATTAAAACGTTGCTTAAAACTCAAATCTTGAAGTTTCTATAATCGAATTTACACTATTCTTCGGAATCCCGTTTCCTCACAGAATAATCAGCATAGGATTTCGCTTCCACAATAACGCTCCCTGTAATGGCATTAATATTTTTTTTCAATGCCGCGCGTTCATCGTTTAAAAAATATACGCTTCTTGCTTTAAGAATAAAGGCCTCACCGAAGTCCTCGTTTGATTCTAAAATTCTCAATTCATCCTCAACTTCCCAAAGCTGCTCATTGACTTTTTTTAGCTTTTCAACCAAGTGATGCAGTTTTGACGGGTTCTCCGCGCAACTATAAACGTACTTCACTCCTTGCGAAAGTGCCTTTAACTCGACCTGAACATGTGCAAGCTTTTCTTTTTCTGAGATGCGCTCACTTTTAATTACAAGTATGGTGTGCTTGTCAATAATTTCTCCGTGAGCAACTTCAATTTTCATAACGGCTTCTTTAGTCTTCTAATTTTGAAACTGCTTCTCGAACTCTGCGTACAGCTTCCTCAAGATCAGCTTCTGCAGCTGCATAAGAGAAACGAATGTAACCGGCTAAACCAAAAGCATCGCCTGGAACTGTGCTTACCAAGGCTTCTTCTAGTAGGAAAAAACTCAAATCCATAGAGTTGATAATACGCTTTCCTTTATAGGATTTACCTAAAAGTGCTGTTATTCTTGGAAACACGTAAAAGGCGCCAGGAGGAGTATCTAATTCAAATCCAGGAATTGCATTCATCCAGCTTACCATTTTTTCTCTGCGCTGGGCAAATGTGTCCACCATGTATTTCACTTTTGAAGGATCAGCCTCAACAGCAGCCTTGCATGCCCGTTGAGCCACAGAATTTGCTCCTGAAGTAAAATTAGACTGAAATGTTGTACAGGCCTTTGCTATCCACTCTGGCGCGCCAATATATCCAATTCGCCATCCCGTCATAGCGAAACCTTTTGACAATCCGTTTACCGTTATGGTTTGATTATAAACCTCAGGAAAGCTCGCAATACTAACATGCTCTACCTCCCCATAATTCAACAGCTCGTAAATCTCATCTGAAATAATGTACAAATTGGGATACTTTGCAACCACCTGGGCAATAGCGGCTAGCTCAGACCTGCTGTATACAGCTCCACACGGATTGTTTGGCGAGGAAAAAATCAAGACTTTGGATTTATCTGTGATGGCCGATTCTAATTGTGCCGCCGTAATCTTAAAGCCGCTCTCCTTTGTTGTGGGAAGTGTTTTAACGACACCCTCACAATATTTTGCTTGATCCATATAGCTCACCCAATATGGAGCTGGAATAATTATTTCTTCACCGGGGTTAACCAAAGTCAAAAACACATTGAGCAAGCTCTGCTTGGCGCCAGTGCTTACGACAATTTGATCTGGTGTATACTCAAGGTGGTTATCTCTTTTAAATTTTGCTGCAATTGAGGCCCTAACATCTGCAAATCCAGGAATAGGCATGTAATGCGTATAGTTTTGTTCCATGGCCTCATTTGCCGCCGCTTTGATAAAATCTGGTGTATCAAAGTCTGGCTCTCCTAAAGACAAACTAATCACATGTTTTCCTGTAGCACTCAGTTCCCTTGCTTTTTTTGCCATTTCAATGGTCATAGGAAGACCCATTTCCTGAGCACGTGTTGAAAGTCCTTTCATAGTAATTTGCTATTGTGGGAAGGCAAAAATAACGATATTTGTAGGCCTTAACATATTTTCATGGAAGCATTTATTGAAATACTTAAATACACTTTTCCTGCAGCATTAATGTTGCTGCTCACCTATTTATTGTTATCCAACTTTGTGGATAACGAGGAGAAGCGTCGTGCCTTTTATTTAAGGAAAGACCTGCAGAAAAAATCGCTTCCAATGCGTATGCAAGCGTATGAAAGAGTAGTTATGCTCTTAGAGCGTATCACGCCAAATCATCTTGTCATTCGCGTAATGCCTGGCAAATTAACCATTGGTCAATACCGAAAAACACTCGTAGAAGCGGTTAGACAAGAGTTCGATTACAACATCACACAACAAGTTTATCTAAGCGACGAAGCATGGAATCATGCAGTCAGTGCAAAAAGTCAAGTTATTAGCCTTATCAATAAAATCGCAGGTACGCTTGGCTCCGAAGCTTCTGCTTCCGACTTAGCCAAAGAGTTAATTAATGCTGAAATTGCAGGAGATATATTTCCCACAAAAGCAGCAATTTTACTTATTAAACACGAAGCTGCTCGTTCGTTTTAATCTAGAATTTGTGCTATAAATTGTTCGCTTGCTTCGAATGGAGTGAGCGTATTGTTTCGCACTTTTTCAAGGAAATCGGCTTTCTTTTGATTCCAATCTTTTTGCTCTCCTAATTTCTCAAACAGCAATTCACCCAAAGATTGCTCAAACCAGTATTCACTTTGCTTTATACGATTCAATCTAAATCGCCCTTTTAGATTTGAATGTCGGTAGTATTTGTCTAGCTCTTCCTCAACCAAATTCATTCCCTTTCTTTCTAAAGAACTAATCTGAATTACTGGAGCTTGCCAAGTGGCCGTAACTCTTGAAACGAGCTGAAGTGCACGTTGCAACTCTAGGGCGTT
>VMCP01000115.1 GCA_008081305.1 Bacteroidota bacterium
GAGCCTTCCTGGAGGACTTAAAGGTTTTGTTGTAGGAGAGGTTTTAACCTGTGAAAAACACCCCGATGCAGATCGATTAAAAGTAACAACCATTAATGTTGGATCTGCTGAACCATTGCATATTGTGTGTGGTGCACCGAATGTAGCAGCCGGACAAAAAGTGATCGTTGCAACCGTAGGATCGCAGGTATCCATACCGGGTAAAGAACCGTTTGAAATAAAGAAAAGTAAAATCCGTGGCCAGGTGAGCGAGGGTATGATTTGTGCCGAAGATGAAATGGGCGTTGGACATTCACACGATGGAATTTTAGTTTTACCTGAAGCAATAAAAGTTGGAATCAGTGCAGCAGATTATTTCGGAATAGTACTGGATACCATCCTAGAAATTGGCTTGACCGCAAATCGCGGTGATGCGGCTTCTCATATGGGTGTGGCTCGAGATGTAGCGGCATTGTATGGATTGCCATTGCCAACATCAACTTCGCAAAACATTACGATTCCAACAGAAATAAAAAGAGAGGTTACCATTGAGAATAGTCATGATTGTCGCCGATATATCGGTGTCACCATTGAGCAAATTGAAGTCAAAGATTCTCCCGAATGGTTAAAACATAGTTTATCGGCAATTGGTATTGAGCCAAAAAACAATGTGGTAGACGCAACCAACTATATTCTGCACCATTATGGGCAACCCGTTCACGCCTTCGATTCAAGAAAGTTGATGGGCGGTGTGGGTGTTCGAAAAGCTCAAGCCGGTGAAAAAATCACCTTGCTAGATGATTCCGAAAAGGAACTAACTACCGACGATTTGGTGATTGTAGATGAATCTTCACCTGTTGCTTTGGCTGGGGTCATGGGCGGTGCTGAATCCTCGGTGTCGCAATCAACCACTTCTGTGTTTTTAGAAATTGCGCATTTCCATGAGAGCACGGTAAGAAAAACAGCACAACGTCATGTTCTAAATACAGATGCCTCTTTTCGATTTGAACGCGGAATTGACTTAGAGAATATGAAGCAAGTGGCACAGCATTTGGCAACCTTGATTACCGATATTGCTGGCGGACACATTACCGGATTTAACGATGTCTTCCCAAATCCAAAAGAAGTCAAGAAAATCTCGTTTGATTACAACAGACTGAACGAATACGCCGGTATTACTTATCCCATAGAAAAAGCGGAAGGAATTTTGGAGTCTTTAGGATTTAAGGTCAATACCAAACTCAATCCATGGGAAGTGTCCATACCGAGTTGGAGAAACGACGTTTCTTATGATGTTGATCTCTTTGAAGAAGTGATGAGAATTTACGGTTTTGACGAAATACCGTTAACCGGTAAAATGCAGATTTCTTTGGGAAATTTCCAAGGAATGCAGCGAAAGAAGAAAGAGAATCAACTCAGGAATTACCTTGCAGATAAGGGATATTTTGAAGCGCAAACCAATAGCTTAACGTCGCCTACTTATTACTCCGAGGAAGCACCCTTGGTTCAAATCAGTAACCCTTTAAGTACGGATATGTCGGTGATGCGATATTCCATGGTTCCAGGATTGTTAACTTCTGTGGCCTATAATCAAAACAGACAGGCTAAGAGCGTTAAGTTATTTGAACTAGGTAAAACGTATGCAAAAACGGAGAATGGTTATAAAGAAACGCCTACGCTCTGTATTGTTTCTTGGGGGAATTCAGACGCTGAAACTTGGGAGTCTAAAACAAGAAACGCTGATTTTTACGATCTAAAAAGGGTGGTAACTGGCTTGATTCAACGAATGGATTCAAGCTTAAAAATAGACGATTTACAGATCGAATCGGTTTCTAAAAAGTTAACCAAACAAACCGAAGTGAAAGGATCTGTTTGGACCGTTGAAATACCACTGAAAAAGTTATTTAAACCAGCGAGGAAAACGGTCCGATACGAAGAACCATCCAAGTTCTTCAATATGCGAAGAGACTTAAGTTTAGTTATCGATAAAAAGGTCCAGTTCAAAGACCTCTTAGCCACAACAAACGCTACAAAAGTGAAAAACTTGACGGATGTTCGTGTTTTTGATATTTATGAAGGGAAACCCCTAGAAGAACATCAAAAAGCCGTTTCATTGAGTTTCTTATTTAATAAAAAGGATGCTCCAATGAAGGACGAAGAAGCGGACAAATCAATGTCAAAGCTCATGGCTGCATTTGAAGAAAATGGCGCCGTAATCCGTCGTTAGTCATGGAAGTTTACACCCTCGATATCGGAAATACACGCTCCAAGATAGGAACGTTTATTTCGGGTAAATTAAATGGGGTTCAAACGTTTAATGACCATTCGGCTTTGGTGGAATTCCTATCCAATCTACCAAAAGAATCGATCATTGGATGTTCTGTTGGAAAGAAGCCGGCCATATTTTCAGAGGATATCAGATGGGTGACACCAGTGAATAACCAAGTGTTAATCTTAGATATTGATGAGCCTGAAGGTTTAGGTGCTGATCGCTATGTTGGACTTTTGGGTTTATTACAAAAATTCCCCCAAAAAGAAGTTCTCTTAATAGATGCGGGTACCTGTATTACCTATGATTACTTGTACGATAAACAGTATCACGGTGGAGCTATATCACCGGGAATTCAATTGCGTTTCAAATCCATGAATGATTACACAGAAGCCTTACCTTTATTAAAGGGGAATCAGAACCAAACCCTATATATCGGTAAGAATACGGATGAGGCAATGAATTCAGGTGTTTTGATGGGGGTAATTGATGAAGTTAGCGGTCGAATTCAAGATTGGCAGAGCAAATCGAACGAGGGAATCGTCGTATTAACGGGTGGTGATGCAGAGTTTTTGGGGAATCATCTTAAAACGAAGATATTTGTAGAGCCGTGGCTTCTGCACTACGGTTTGTATTATGCGCATCAATCCCTTTAAGCACCTTGCTTTTTATGGCCTTGTATTTTTTACGCTTGGAGTTCAAGCGCAAGGAAGTTCAGGCCAAAACTTTATCCGTTCACCATATTCCAACTACGGCATTGGCGAATGGACCTACACAAACCCAATACAAGCTTCTACAGCTCAACACACTTATGCAGGGCATTTTTCATACACCTTAAGTAACCCTGCTACTCTAGGGAACGTTCGTTATACCGTGTTTGATTTTGCTGGAAACTTCAGAAATGGAACAACACAGTTGAATGATAAGTATAACGACTTCAACGGTGGTGGAATTTCCTACATGAGTTTGGCCCTTCCGATTTGGAAGAAGGTCACCCAAAAATTGATTTCTGAGGACAGTATCACGGGTAGAAAAACATGGCAATTTACTCCTTATGGTGCGAGTAGTAGCATTACGTTGAAGCCCATGACAACAATGGGTTACGAATACCATCTTGACGATGAGGGCATTTTACCTGGTCGTACAACTTACACCGGTTCAGGTGGAGTGAACCTATTGCAATGGAATACTGGTTTTAGAATCGGTAACTGGGTGAATCTTGGCTACGGTTTGGGGTATGCTTTTGGAAGCACCCGAGATAATGCCTTTTACTCGGTCATTGATAGTTTTCAGTTAGGAGCAATCGACGATGCTCAAGATTTGAAAATCCGTGGTATGCAACAGCAAATAGGTGCACTTTTTGAATTCAAATTAGATAGTACTTATCATAGAATTGGTGGTAGTTACGAGTGGTTTCCAAATATGAGAGCTACGCGTAATCGTTTGACAAGAAGTATGCAGGTAATAGGTAGCACGGTGAGAACATTAGATACTATTTTGAATGAAAACAGCGTAGAAGAATCTTTTGATTTGCCTACCTCTTTTGGAGTAGGGTATAGCGTGCGTTACCGCAGAAGTCTGTTGTTGGCTTTGGACTGGAGGCGTCAAACATGGTCGAATGGTTTCAAGGCATTTTGGGAAAAGAATTCCGACTATAGAGATCGCAACGATTATTCTGCAAGCTTAATTATAAACCCAGTTGATCGTAAAGCTCCTAATGAAAAGAAAATGAAAATCCCTGTTCGTTTGAGCTATGGATATGGGGAATCTAATGTTCAAGTAACGCAAGGTCAAAACACCTTTGCATTGCAAGAACATCGTGTGGGAATTGGATTTGGTATTCCTATCATACGTCGTTATTTCGATAATTCGGTTCTAACGAATATGGTTCATGTTGATTTTCAATACATCAACCGTAGCCTGAGTCCTACGCTACCGAAGGAGAATTTCTTCACGGTTTCGCTTGGTATACAAATGGGAGATATTTGGTTTGCTAAGCGCAAATACGATTAACATGTCGAGTAAAAATCGAAATACATTTTCGGTTGTCGCCCTGATTTTAACGGGTATCATTTTAGCTACTTCCTGTAACAGTGAAACGATCTATGGAAAAGATCGTGCACAGAGTACAGATAGCATCGTTACAAAGGAGTTTGCTGAGAAAGTCACCATTGAATATACAGATTCGGGCTTTTTAAGGGCTAGAGTTTTCAGTCCGTTGGTAACAGCAATTAAACAACCATCCAACCCATTTATGGAGATGACCAAAGGGTTGAAAGTGGATTTTTACGATATCCGTGGGGATATCCAAAGTTATATGACGGCGGAATACGCCATTTCTTACCCAGATAAAAAATACATTGTGGTAAAACGTGATGTTGAGATTTTGAATGTGAAAGGTGAAGTGTTGAACACCGAAGAACTTCGTTGGGATCAAGATAGTGGTAAGATATACACGGATCAGTTTGTGCGCATAACAACACCAGATCAAATAATCACAGGAACAGGATTGGTGAGTGATCAATCTTTTTCTGATTGGGAAATATTAAATGTTAGTGGAACCTTAAACGTACCTCATGATAAAATACCACATCCTCGCTCTGTTGTGCCTGGTCGCGGCCGCTATTAGTGCGATTGAATTTTTGGCCATTTCAATTGAAAATCCAGCATACATGACCTCATTCAAGTTTTGGCTAATGATTCTCGTGTTCGCTTTTAGCGTGATGCTTTATTTACGCACGAGAAGATTTAGAAAAGAAAGCTTTAAGAATCAGCAACGCTAATCTTCGGGGTCGTCCTTTTCTTCTTCCTGCTGTTTTTCAGGCTCCACAAACCAACTGGCGAGGTAACCGGTAAAGACACCAAACAGACCCACGCCTGCCGTCATTAGCACTAGAGCAACAATTCTTCCTTCGGTTGTTACAGGATACAAGTCACCGTATCCCACAGTAGTGATGGTAACATAAGCCCACCAAAGAGCATCTTCCGCAGTTTTGATATTACTATTCGGTGCTGTTTCTACTTCAAGAATTAAAACCGATGAGAATAGAATCAACATAAAGGCTAC
>VMCP01000026.1 GCA_008081305.1 Bacteroidota bacterium
AAACTATTTTGTCATTGAGTTAAATTAAGAGTTCAGTTCCCGTAACTCCCAACCGAAGATTGTATCTTTGGGGTATGAAGGGAATTATCTTGGCCGGAGGATCCGGAACCCGTCTATACCCATTGACCATGGCTGTTAGTAAGCAGCTCATGCCGGTATACGACAAGCCCATGATTTATTACCCCTTATCGGTGCTAATGATGGCAGGTATTCGTGAAATACTCATCATCTCTACTCCGCATGACTTACCCCACTTTGAGAGACTTTTAGGAGACGGAAGCCGAATCGGTTGCCGCTTTGAATACAAAATTCAACCATCTCCAGATGGTTTAGCCCAAGCGTTTGTATTGGGTGAGGAATTTATTGGGGATGATGATGTTGCGCTGATTTTAGGGGATAATATCTTTTATGGCAGTAACCTAAACGAAACATTAAAAAGTTGTCGTAACCCACAGGGAGGGATTGTTTTTGCCTATCACGTATCAGATCCGGAACGTTATGGAGTGGTGGATTTTGATCAGAACTTAAAAGCTTTGAGTATTGAAGAAAAACCATCAGAACCCAAATCTAGTTTTGCGGTTCCAGGTTTGTATTTCTATGATAACTCTGTGGTAGAAATAGCGAAGAATCTAAAACCATCTGCTCGTGGTGAGTTGGAAATCACGGATGTAAATAAAATCTACCTGGAAAAAGGCGCATTATCGGTTCGAATCATGAGTCGAGGCACGGCTTGGCTAGATACAGGTACATTCGGTTCTTTGATGCAAGCTGGTCAGTTCGTAGAGGTGATTGAAGAACGTCAAGGCCTAAAAGTGGGTTGTATTGAAGAAATTGCATGGAGGCAAGGCTTTATCAATGACGAACAGTTGGTTGAAATTGCTCAACCATTGAAGAAAAGCGGTTACGGAGATTATCTAGAAAAAATCATTCATATTCAAACCTATTAATTCCACTGCATGTCTTCTGATAGATGGATTTCGGTTAAACAAAAGATTCAATCACTATTGGACCGTTTACAACGATTGGAAGCGGAAAATGATGAATTACACCAAAAAATCAACCAATATGAGTACGCCTTAGAGTCTCAAAATGAGTCGCAAGAATCAACCAATCAGGAAGAGGTAGATTTACTAAAGAGCAATCTTACGAGAAAGGATGTATTCATTGAAAATTTAGAAGATGAAGTCCAGCAGTTCAGACAGAAAACGAGTGATTTAGAAGAAAAAATTGCACTCCAAGATAATACGCTGCAAATACAAAAAAACACCATTTTGGATTTAAGCGAACAGAATAAAATGATTAAACTTGCAAAAGGGATGTCTGCGGATAAAGCAGAAACCCATGAACTTAAAATTAAAATAAATCAATTAATTAGAGATATAGACCGGTGCATTGATTTGCTAAACGACTAATATATGGATACAAACGAAACTGTGCTTTTAACTGTGAAAATTGATAATCGCTCTATGCGATTGAGAGTTTCCAAAAAGGATGAAGCGCAAGTTTTGGCGGCAGTGGAACTGTTGAATAAAAGAATTGAGGGCTTTAAAAGGTTTGGTTCTTCGGACCCCGTAGATAGACTGTCTTGGGCGGCTCTTGATTTAGCGGGTGATGTAGTACGTCACGATGGAGATGCCTCTAACGCTGCTGATACGGATGAACATTTGGACGAAATAGAACAAATGTTACACACCATATGATCGTTTAAATGATTGATGCTCCCCTAAAAAAGGAGTAAAATGAACGAAGTATTATTTATCATTATCGGCGCTGTGGCTGGTCTAGGAATAGGCTATGTCGTATTTGCAGCAGCGCGTAAAAAACAATTAGAGAGTGAGAAAAGTCGCATTTTGGAAGAAGCCAAAATGCAGGGTGAAAACCTTAAAAAAGAACGCATCATGGAAGCGAAAGAGAAGTACATGCAACTGCGCTCTGAGTATGAGAAAGAAACCAACAAAAGAAACCAAGAGCTTTCAAATGGAGAGAATCGCATCAAACAAAAAGAACAATCTTTAGAAGATCGATTGAGAAATGCAAAAAGCAAAGAAGATGAAGCGCAGCAGAGAAAACAACGCCTAGACGCTCAAATTGAAAGCTACAAAAAGCGTGAAGGGGAATTGACAGAAATGAGAGAGCAACAGCTCAATCAATTGGAAGCTATTGCGGGTTTATCTCAGGATGAGGCGAAGGAACAAATGCTCGAAGCCATTAAAGCAAAAACCCATACAGAAGGTCTTACTTTAGCGAAGACAATTGTGGAGGAAGCGAAATTGGGAGCAACGCGTGAAGCAAAGCGCATTGTTCTACAAACTATTCAGCGTACGGCTGCAGAACTAGCGATCGATAACACGGTAACGGCATTCCCACTGGAGTCTGACGATGTTAAGGGTAGAATCATTGGTCGTGAGGGAAGGAATATTAAAGCATTTGAAGCAGCTACCGGTGTAGAAATTTTGATTGACGATACTCCTGAGACCATTGTTTTAAGTTGTTATGATCCTATTCGCAGGGAAGTTGCTCGTGTATCTTTGGAACGATTAATCAGAGATGGAAGAATTCACCCAGCAAGAATTGAAGAGGTCGTTGAGAAAACTCAAAAACAAATTGAAGAAGAGGTTATTGAGTGGGGTGAGCGTACGGTTGTAGATCTAGGAATAACTGGTTTGCATCCGGAGCTAATTCGCTATGTTGGTAGAATGCGTTTCCGTAGTTCGTATGGCCAAAACTTGTTGAAGCACAGTCGAGAGGTGGCAAGATTATGTGCTACTATGGCCGCTGAAATGGGAATCGATGTTAAATTGGCTAAGCGTGCTGGTTTATTACATGATATTGGAAAATGCCCGGATAACGATGAGGAAACACCTCACGCATTACTGGGTATGAAGCTTTGTGAGAAGTTTGGAGAACACCCAGAAGTATGTAATGCAGTGGGAGCTCACCACGATGAAATTGAGATGACAAGCCTATTGAGCCCTGTTATTCAAGCGTGCGATGCCATTAGTGGATCTCGTCCTGGTGCACGTCGCGGTGATGATCAATATGTGGAGAGGATTAAGGAAATGGAAAACATGGCACTTGGTTATCCTGGAGTAGAAAAAGCGTATGCAATTCAAGCCGGTAGGGAGTTGCGCATTATTATGGGCGCTGATAGCACCAATGATGATCAAGCAGATAATCTTGCCTTTGAACTATCCAATCGTATAATGACTGAAATGCGTTATCCTGGTCAGGTTAAAATCACGGTTATCCGTGAAAAACGCTCAGTAGGAGTAGCCAAGTAATCCAACCGGTGTCTGGAAAGCTCTATATAGTACCGACGCCCATTGGGAATTTGGGTGATATTACTTTCAGAGCCGTTGATGCCTTAAAGAATGCAAACAAAATTTTAGCAGAAGACACCCGCACCACGGGTGTCTTGTTAAATCATTATGAAATTTCCACTCCTTGTGAGAGTTTTCATATTCATAATGAGCATCATAAACTACCTAAGTTCATTGAAGATTTAAAACAGGGATCTATCCTTGCGCAGGTATCAGATGCTGGGATGCCAGCCATCTCTGATCCAGGCTATTTATTGGCTCGTGCGGCGATTGAAGAGGGTATCGATATTGAAGTATTGCCAGGGGCAACGGCTTTTTTACCAGCGCTGATTAAAAGCGGTTTTTCTCTACATAAATTTACATTTGAAGGATTCCTACCCCCAAAGAAAGGAAGACAAACCAAACTCCAAGAATGGGCAAAGGAGAACGACACCTTGGCCTTTTATGAGAGTCCCCATAAACTGTTAAAAACCCTAAATGCTTTATTAGAATATTGTGGTGAAAACAGAAGAGTAAGTGTTTCAAGAGAGCTTACAAAGAAATTTGAAGAAACGATTACCGGACGGTTAATTGATGTCCTGTCGCATTTCGAATCAAAATCCCCTAAAGGAGAATTTGTTGTAGTTTTGGAAGGTGTCAAGTACTCCCAAATTGAACCTGAGTAAAATACGTTTAGCTCCTAACTGGGTTTGGATAACATTACCGGCCCTTCTATTCGTAATTGCATGGGAACCCATTGGGTTGACGCCGTTATTATGGTTGGCATTTATACCATTTTTTGTGCTACACCAGCGTTTAACGGTTGCTTCTAGATGGAAGTATTTTGGAAACATTTACCTCGCTTTATTGGGTTGGAATGCCACCACCACATGGTGGGTTTTTTATGCGTCTGCCGCGGGTGGAGTTTCCATGTTAATTCTGAATACCCTTTTCATGTGCATTCCATTTTTAATTTGGCGGTTTGCTGAAAAAAAAGGTTTGAGCGGTTGGAATGGATTTCTACTTTTTACACTCGCGTGGGTACTCTATGAATACGGGCACCATAGATGGGATTTAAGTTGGCCTTGGTTAACCTTGGGAAACGGCTTGTCAAGTGCTCCTTGGATGATTCAATGGTATGAGTGGACCGGAACGTTGGGAGGTACCCTTTGGGTCTTATGGTTGAATTATTTTATTTACAAGCTCTTATTAGACCCTACTCGCAGATTAAAGCAAGCTATTTCATTACTTGTATTGGTTCCAACGTTAGTTTCCTTGATTTTGCTGGCTTATCGAACCAATACAGAGGGAAACGAGATCAAAGTTGCAGTCATGCAGCCTAGTTTTAATCCATGGAATGAGAAATTTGACAGAGACCCTGTGGAGATGCAGGAGGAAATGCAGCAGATTTCAATGTCGGGGATTGATAGCAGTACAAATTGGCTGCTCTGGCCTGAAACATCTATGGTTAGAAGCATGGACATCGATTATCTAGACAGGAATGCTCAAGTGTTGATGCTTAAAAGAGATCTGATTGAACCATTTCCTAACTTACAAATTGTCACGGGCTTTCATGGCATTAAATATTATCGTGCGCAGCAGAAACCAACGCGTAGTGCACGTAAATCAACCTATGATCCCAATGTTTATTACGATGTTTATAATTCGGCACTTCATTTAGCTAAGGATTCACAGTCAAAGTATAATCATAAGAGTAAATTGGTGCCTGGTACGGAACAGATGCCTTTTATTCATACCATACCTTTTTTAGAACAACTAGCCATTACGCTTGATGAGAATAGCATTACTGGAAGTTTAGGTGTGAGTGATTCGGCTTATTCATTGGGTTATAGCGAGCCGGTGGCACCCATTATTTGTTATGAAAGCATTTATGGTGACTATGTACGTAGTTATGTAAAGAAGGGAGCCACATGGCTGGGTATTATCACAAATGATGCTTGGTGGGAAAACACACCTGGTTATCACCAGCATTA
>VMCP01000259.1 GCA_008081305.1 Bacteroidota bacterium
GATTTTGTTGTGTCAGAAGGTTCGGTTGGTTCTTTTTCACACGAAGGCATAATTGATATAGCGACGAGTAACGATAACAACGCTACAGCCTTCACAAAACGCGTTTTTCTCATATCCAAAATTAACCAATTTTCATCCATATTTCAGATTCCTTGACTAAACACCTTCTATAGCTCACAGATTTTATGGACTTTTGTCGAATGAATCAGATAAAATTCATTCTAAGTTTCGTCCTTCTTTCCATGATTAGCCACTCAACACAAGCCTTTTCTATCAACTACAAGGTTGATTTACCAAAACCATCAAATCATTATGCGAAGGTTCAAATGATCTTCAAAGCTGAAAAAGACACCGTTTTTCAAGTTGGTATGCCTGTTTGGACTCCTGGTAGTTATCTGGTAAGAGAATTCTCGAAAAGTGTTGAAAATGTTTCTGCTACCATAAATGGAGAACCTTTGAATGTTAGGAAATCCAGAAAGAATGTTTGGGATATCGAGTCAAAAGGTAAGGGTTTAATTACTATCTCATATTGGGTCTACTGCTTTGAGTTTTCAGCTCGAACCAGCTTCATCAATGAGTCTCAAGCATTGATAAATGGAGCATCATTTTTTATGTACCTAAAAGGAAGCGAACAAGAAAGTGGTAAAGTAGAATTTCATATCCCTCAACAATGGAAAAATCATATTTCCTCCATGAAAGAGGTATCATTTAACCCCTCAACCAATACCGTTGTTTATTCCTTTTATAACTATGATATTCTCGTAGATTCACCTATACAGCTAGGAACATTCGATATTCTTGAATTCGATGTATTGAATGTGCCACATTATGTGGCTTTAGTTGGAACCAACAATGCAAAACACGAAGAGCTTAAAAATGACATGAAAGCGGTTTGTGCTTCTATGGCTAAAATCGTGGGAGAATTCCCCAAAGATGTAAACCCAAACAAATATGTCTTCATTGTGCAACATGTAGAGTCTGGTGGCGGTGGAATTGAACATTTAAACAGTACCGTTTTGGTTATGCCGAGGTTCAACTATAGTTCACCAGCTAAGTATCGTTCATTCATGAATTTAGTTGCGCATGAATACTTCCATTTATGGAATGTCAAAAGGATTCGCCCAGTGAATTTAGGTCCATTCGATTACGATAACGAGAATTACACGCATTCCCTTTGGGTGGCAGAAGGTATCACCTCTTATTACGATGAGCTCGCTATGCGCAGATTGGGTTGGGTTGGTCCTCAAGACTTTCTCAATACGCTTGCTAAGTACATCAATTATCATGAAAATAGACCAGGGTCAAAACACGCAACACTTCATGAGGTTAGTTTTGATGCTTGGATAAAGGAGTATCGGCCAAATGAAAACACTAAAAACAATGGTTACTCTTATTACACCAAAGGGTTTATCATAGCTGCCTTGCTAGACGCTCGGATTTGTGAAAAAACAAATGGGAAAAAGTCCTTGGATGATGTTTTCAAAAAGTTATATAATGACTTTTATGGTGCCGAAAATTTCGGGCCCATTGGCACGGGTTTTACCGATGACGAATTCCTAAAAGTTTGTAATGAAGTAGCAGAATATGATTTTACTGAGGATTTCAACAACTGGCTCGATGAAGCCAATACGCCCGATTATCAAACCATCATTGGGTTTAAAGGTGATATATCGGTAAATAACAAATCAACTAACCATTCGGATTTTGGTGTTAATACAAAAACAACTAACGGTAAAACCATCGTAGATTTTGTGCATAGAGAAGGCACGGGTGAGTCCATAGGGGTAAACGTCAACGACGAGATTATCGGTATTAATGGATATAGAGTTGAAAACAACATGATTACACTTTATGAGCAACTTGGGAAGCCAGAAAATGTAAATATCCTTATATCGAGGGGCGGAGAAATAAAGGAATTCTCTGGTAAGTATAAAGCTCTTCCAAAGCAAAACTGGTCCATAGAATTATCTTCCGAGGCACAGAAAGATTCATTTTGGAAGGAAAATGGTGCTTTACAATATTGGCTAAGATCAGATAATTGATGAAGGTATCTTCGGAAAATCTTTCTAGTTTCATAAGAGAAGTCATGCTCAAAAAAGGCATGTCTGAAGAACACGCAATTATCTGTGCCCAGGTACTCACGATGGCTGACCTTCGTGGAGTAGATAGTCATGGAGTTGCAAGACTATCAGGGTATTTAAGGCTTATCGAAAAGGGCAGGATTAATCCCAAACCTACATTCACCTTTGAAGAACGCAAAAAAACCATGCTTAGACTCAACGCAGATCGAAGTATTGGGCTTGTTTCAGCACATATAGCGATGCAAAAAAGTATCGAGCTAACTGATATTTACGGTTCCTCATGGGTAGGTATCTATAACTCTAATCATTTTGGTATTGCTGCTGCACATGCTATGATGGCGCTCAAACACGATTTTATCGGGTTTTCTATGTCCAATGCGAGTCCATTAGTCGTGCCATCTGGGGGGAAAGAAAGAATGCTTGGCACAAACCCCATTTGTGTTGCCGTACCTGCAGAAAACGATGATTCATTTGTTTTAGATATGGCTACGTCCGCAGCCGCTAACGGCAAACTAGAAATTGCAAAACGGAATAACAAAGAAATACCCGAGGGATGGGCCATTGATGATTACGGACAAAACACGAAGGATCCTAACGCACTAAAAAACGGAGGCTCACTACTACCACTGGGTAGTGATAAAGATCACGGCTATCATAAGGGATATGGCCTTGGTTCTTGGGTAGACATTTTTAGCGGCGTACTTACGGGAGCTTCTTTTGGACCTTGGGCACCACCTTTTGTTTCCTTTTTAGAACCAAGTAATGACATGCCAGGAGAAGGTCTCGGTCATTTTGTTGGTTGCTGGGATATCGATGGTTTCTCACCAAAAGGTACCGCCAAAAAACAAGTGAGTATTTGGCTTGAACGATTCCGAAATAGTACACCCATCAACTCCCAAAAGGTAAAAGCTGCAGGTGATTTAGAAAAAGCAACTACAGATGAAAGAGTAAAGAATGGCATTCCACTCAATCCGGAAGTTTCCAAAGACATTAAGGAAATTGCCTCTCTATTGAATATAAAAGACCCTTTTTGATTATGGAAAAACAACAAAAAATGAAGCTTATCGTGGCCTTGACGTTCTTTCTTGTCATTACAGGATTAGCCGTTTGGGCATATATCACAATTCTTTTACCCAATAAGGAGTACCACCAAAAAACAGGAAAAAAATATACTCAAAAGCTGGAATACAAGACCGACTATAACCCCGATTATATTGATTCGGTATTAGAATCTAAAAAGAGTCACTAAATGACCCTCAGTTAAACCATTCGTTTAGGAGTGGCCTTATTTTGTTTTCCTGATCAATCTGGTTTTCTAATCCGTTTTCAATAAGAAGATTTAGGAATTGTTGATTTTTTTCACCCGCCATCAAGGCCTCTTTGTAATCATCATTGGTAAATGTCACCCTCTCGTATTGCGACTTATATTCACCTGGGTAATGATCGATCAATTGCTTTTCTAGACCTTTTCTTCTTAAAAACTCCTCATCCCCCACTAAATCACGCATTTCCACGAAGTTTTGGATAGCCAAATCAGCGATAGCATCTGCATTGGGCTTTCGTCTTTTTTGATACACGTCCAATATTCTATCCCAATCTGCACCATATTCTTCTATGCACTGATCTAATACAACGCAATCCTCAAACGAGCAATTCATGCCTTGTCCGTAGAATGGAACCAAAGCGTGTGCAGCATCTCCAACCAAGGCTGATTTATTTTTTACCCATGGATACGTTCTAGTTGTCACTAAATGTGCTATGGGGTTATTTTTGAAATCCTCCAATAGGTTTGGCATCATGGGAATAGCGTCCTTAAAATAGGTTTCAAAGAAATTCATGATTTCTTCGTCCGTATTCAGATGTTCGAAACTCACTTCGCCTTCGTAAGGTAGAAACAAGGTACACGTGTAGTTACCACCTGGATTAGGAAGTGCAATCATCATGAATGAAGATCTTGGCCAAATATGCAGCGCTTGCTCTTCCATTTGGAAAGACCCATCGGCATTGGGAACAATTTCTAATTCTTTATATCCGTGAGACTCATAAGTCTGGCTGAAGTCATGTCTTGGGTTTCTAATCATAGCATCACGAACTGCTGAGAAAGCACCATCTGTAGCTAAGAACACATCTCCCTCAACTTTTATGTGTTGGTCTTCCCTATTTTGAAAAGTGGCCACATTATTGTCTAAATCCATATGTGTACACCTGTGATTGAAATACATGTGGATGTTTGGATATTCATCTGCTAGTTGTAGTAGCTTAATGTTTAACTCTCCGCGTGAAACAGAATTAATGGCCTGATCATCCCTTCCGTAAGGTTGAAATTTGAGCTCCCCTTCAATAGAATGCATCATACGTCCATACATAGGAATACCGATTTTCAAAATATCATCGGCAAGGCCCACCTTCGCTAGTGCGTTTAACCCTCGAGTAGACAACGAAAGATTGATACTTCTCCCACCTTGATAATCACCTTTTCTCATGTCATCTCTTCTCTCGTAGAGATGTACATCATACCCTCTTTTTGCGAGGTATATTGACATTAAACTCCCTGATAATCCACCTCCAACAAGTACCAATTTTTCAGCCATGAATACAAAGTTATGGTTTCCAAGAAATTTAACGCCATTTTTGCTGTGTGAGGATCTATAAGATGCCTTCCTGGCTGCCAAAGTTATTCAAGAATTACACTTGGAAAATCAAAACAACAGAGCCCATAATATATCTAACATTTGATGACGGGCCCGATCCAAAACCCACCCGATTTGTATTGGATACACTACTTCAATATCATGCCAAAGCCACGTTCTTCTGCGTAGGTGAGAACATACAGAAACATAGAAAAATAGTACAGGAGATCATAAATCAGGGCCATGTACTAGCTAATCATACCATGAATCATCTAAAAGGTTGGCAAACATCGCATGATGACTATGTTAAAAACACGAATAAATGCCAAGAAACCCTAGAGGAATATTCAACGTCTTCTTTATTTAGACCCCCTTATGGACGCATTACTAAACGTCAAACCAAATCATTGAAAGAAGCAGGGTATGAAATTATCATGTGGGATTTAATCAGTTACGATTATGACGACAAAATCGATATCAACCAAGCACTCAAACAATTAATCAGGAATTCAAAACCTGGGAGCATCGTGGTTTTTCACGACAGTTCTAAAGCAT
>VMCP01000189.1 GCA_008081305.1 Bacteroidota bacterium
CTAGGTTCTGGAGGTGCATCTAAAGCCGTTTGCTGGGCCCTGCAACAAAAACAGATCCCCTACCAAGTGGTATCCAGAAATCCGAAAGTTGAACAAATCGGATACGCTGAAATCCAAAAACATCTCCAAGACAACAACCTCGTTATTAATTGTAGCCCCGTAGGAATGAAAGGTCCCTATCCAACATTATTGGACCTACCCTTTGAACTATTTAATATCAATGATAGCTTTATTGATCTCGTGTACAATCCCAAAACCACCCCTAGTATCAAAGAAATGAAAAAACAAGGAGTGGAGTGCCTAAACGGGGAAATCATGCTCGAGCAACAGGCTCAAAAAGCCTGGCAAATTTTTAGACATCACCATGAATAGATACAAGTTCCTTCTTTTTAACATCATTGCCATTATTTTTTACTCCTGTGGCAATCAAAAGGGAAACATTACCACCATAGAAAAATGGGACAATCAGACCTTTAGTCAACAAACGCTCTTTAACGAATTCGAATTGAATAATGCGATTGCAAAAAATCTAAATTCCCAAGAAAAGAACAAGCCATTTCATCCAGTATCAGATAAAATTTGGCACCTACACCATACTGATCTTAAGGTCTCCTTTGATTTTGAGAACCAAACGCTCAATGGTGATGCCATCATCACATTGAGACCGTATTTTTATCCTCAAGACACCTTGATCCTAGACGCCAAAGGAATGGATATCCTTCATGTTGAACTAGCCGATCAAAGAGGTAATCACCAAGGTCCAGCACCTGACCCTCTTAAATGGAAATACGATGGCAAAAAACTGCATATGGACTTGCCCAGTACCTACAGTGCGACCGAATATCTCAAAATAAGTATCCAATATGTGGCGCATCCTGATAGACCCATTGATTCAACGATTGATGTGAGCCAATCTGCCGTAACCGATGATAAAGGACTTTATTTTATCAATGCCGATGGGAAACATCCTTATCATCCGCCGCAAATTTGGACACAAGGTGAACCTCAATCCAATAGCCGGTGGTTTCCTACCCTTGATGAACCCAACCAAAAGCACACCCATAATATTCAAATCACTCGTCCCGATAGTCTGATTTCGATTAGCAACGGCAAGCTTATGAAGCGTGTGAAAGACGAAAAAACGAATCAGGTTACAGACTATTGGGAAATGAAAAAGCCACACGCCGTGTACCTCACAATGATGGCGATTGGACCTTGGGCCGAGATAAAAGATACGGCTAAATACGCAAAGCCTTTTTCTTTTGAGTGGGGCTTAGTCCCAGTAAAATATTACGTTGAAAAACCATATGCTCTGTTTGCAAAGGAAATATTCGGGAACACCCCTGAAATGATCGAGTTTTTCTCGAAAATAACCTTAACCCCCTACCCGTGGAATAAGTATGATCAAATTGTGGCTCGTGAATTTGTGAGTGGTGCCATGGAAAATACCACCGCTGTCATTCACAATCACAGACTTCAGGACCCCACAGAAAAATTGGAAGACTACATTTCTCATGAACTTTTCCACCATTGGTTTGGTGATTTAGTCACCGCAGAAAGTTGGGGTGATCTGTCCATGAACGAGAGTTTTGCAACCTATGGTGAGTACTTATGGAGGGAACACAAGTACGGGAAGGAAAATGCTGAACATTGGTTGTATAAGAATCGATCTCGGGGTGAGTTCAATCCACTAACCGGAGAATACAACGCACAGAAATCCACTCCCCTTATCCATAAACACTACAACCACCCAAATGATCAATTTGATGATATTCGATATAATAAGGGCGCACGCGTTCTGCATATGTTGCGACAGCGCATTGGTGGTCTTGCATTTTCAAAATCTATGCAGTGTTATTTGGAGAACAGGGCATATAAAAACGGCAATGCCCATCACTGGAAGCACTGTATCGAAGAAGTTACAGGCTTAAATATGGATGACTTTTTCAATTCTTGGTATTTTCAGGGGGGAGAGTTTGGATTAAACGTTGAGCCATTTTTTGATGAAGATGCAAAAAAGCATGCGCTTCGACTTAAACCCTATGTTACTGAAATTCCAAACTTGAATACCGATTTACTTTCCTATGGAAAATCGAAAGACCAAAATTTAACCATAGAAATAATTGGTAAAAGCGGTAAGTCTTATGAATTCCCGCTTCACTTTATTCCGGCATCTGGGGATACTATCATTTTTCTTCAGGAGCAAGATTCACTCATCCTTATCCATTATCCGGAGCCACAAGCCTATTTTCACACAAGTGTAAACCAATCAAAAGAGAATCAGCTTAACTACGAGTTGAAGAAACTACTTCACTTAATCTCAAAAGAGAACGTTAACCGAGCCATGATTCAGAATAGAATAATGGTTTTACAACAAAAGGCCAGTCGAGTAAACATTGATAGTCAAACGGTAGCATTGTGTAAGTCTCTCTTTGATGCATGCTTCAAGAAAGATGTCAATACCGTAACTGACAAGCATTCATCTACCATGGGACATGCATTCTTCCTCTACTTTCAATGTTATTTAACCCTGAATGAAGCCTTTGATAACCGTGAAATAAACGGATTAATCAAGCGAATATCCACTCCGCTCAAAACACATGCACTATCCGATTACATGATGACCGAACTTTTACAGCTTTGCAATTTTTTGGAGAGTGGAATTAATCCCGCGGATAAAATCCTGAGTGTGGCACAACACCCTGCTTTGGATAAACTAAAACGAAGTAAATCTGCAGAAACGATCATTGCCTATTTATTCATCAAAGCCAATCTAGATGTTGACTTTGATGTTATGTCATTTTTAAAGCATTCAGAATTCTTAAACTTACCTGCACCGCATAAATCAAAAGTTTTAAAATTCTTATTTAACGAAAGATCAATCCTGAGCGAGTCCCAGCAACAGCAATTTCTTAAGATCGCATTTATTCATCTTAAGGGATTCCCCGATTTATCAGCTGATTTTACAGAACACCTATTCACAATCAAAGGATCATACAGTAACGAACTGATCAAGAATACATGGAGTCTGAATTTATCACCTAAACAAAAGGATGTCTTACAATTTGTTTTTGTTCAACTATTTGAAGAACTATCCCAATATGATTGGACTAATCCTGAGTTAAATAATGCATTTAATCGCCAACGTCTCGACATATTGAAACAAGCATTATCGACCAACAAAGAATAACCACCACATAACTTTTTGGGTATTATTTAAAATGATTCTAAATTTGTTGCGCTTGTAGGGATGACGGCTAAGGAAATTCAGGAGGATAAATTGCATGAGATCACTGATTTGAAATCCGGTGATTTACAAGATCGTTTAGCAGAGATGGGATGTGTACCTGGCACCTTAATAAAGAAATTATACGCTGCACCCGGTGGTGACCCAATCGCCTATCAAGTAGACCATTACATTTTAGGATTAAGAAGACTCGAAGCCGATTATATCGAGGTAAAAGTTGCGGAAGAAATAAGCCTGTGAAACAGATTTTACTCATAGGCAATCCAAATTGCGGAAAGACAACTTTATTCAACCGTATTACCGGGTTAAATCAAAAAACAAGTAACCTTCCCGGAACTACCGTAGAAGCATACAAAGGCAAGATTAACATACAGGGTGAGGATTATCAAATAATTGATTTACCAGGGATATATAGCTTGTTCAGTAATACGGAATACGAACAGGTGGTAAATAAACATTTACTGGGGCATTCAGCAGGCAAGCCCAACTTGGTGGTATTTGTATTGGATGCCTCTAACCTTAGAAGAAACCTTCTGTTGTATAGTCAGGTGGCAGAATTGGGCATTCCCTCAGCTGGAATCCTAACCATGACCGATACGGCGAATCGCAGGAATATAACCACAAATATTTCTCACATTTCTAAGGAATTAGGAATTCCAATTAACGGAGTTAACCCAAGGAAAGATAAGAATATCACATCGGTTTTGGACATTATCAAAGAGGCCAAAACCCCTAAGCAACTTTCTACTAACCCTGGTTTCAAAGAACGTCTAGAACTATCATTGAGCGGTAAAAAAGTCAAAGGAAGTAGTGAAGAAACGCTAAGAAGGTATGCCGATATAGATAGTGTTATCAAACGCCTGAATAATGGAAATGGAATTCGTTCACATTTTAATACTGCAAAAATAGATCGATATGTCACCCATCCTGTTTGGGGATTGGGCATATTTCTGCTCATTATGCTAGCTCTTTTTCAAGGGGTTTTTTCATTGGCAGATCCTCCAATGGGATGGATTGAGCATGGATTTGCTTTTGTGAAGGATCAAATTCCAGATGGTGGTTATTTAGGCAGTTTCATACGAAATGGTGTCATAAGCGGATTGGAAGGAGTGATTGTTTTCATTCCTCAGATTTTCATCCTCTTTTTTCTAATTGGTATGCTGGAGGATAGCGGATATATGGTACGCGCAAGTTTCTTAAGTGACCGATTGATGCGAAAACTTGGGCTAAACGGGCGTTCGATCATTCCTTTGGTTGGTGGTTTTGCTTGTGCTATTCCTAGCATAATGGCTACCCGCAGTATCCGTAATAAAAAAGAGCGCTTAGCCACCATGTTGGTTGTTCCTCTTATGAGTTGCAGTGCCAGAATTCCGGTATATGTTTTACTGATTTCATTGGTTATTCCCACCGGTACATTTTGGGGTCCTCTGCCTGCACAAACCACATTAATGACCGCTGCCTATTTCTCAGGGATATTTGTGGCTATTATATTTTCACTGATTTACAAATTTTTGGGAAGGACTTATGAAGTATCCGAATTTGTTTTGGAATTACCTACCTATCAAGCGCCTAGATTCCAAACTGTACTTCAATCTGCTTGGTTAAAATGCAGATCCTTTATTAAGGAAGCCGGAAGCATTATTTTAATCATTTCTATGATTTTATGGGGCCTTTCAAACTTTGGTCCGTCAGAAGATATGGATCGCATTGAAGCAGAGTCTATCGCATTAAGTACAGGAATTGACGATCCGCGGGAACAGCAAGAGGCAAAAGAGCGATATGCTAACGCCCTAACCCTTGAATATAGCTATGCTGGCCAAATGGGGAAATATATCGAACCCGCTATAGAGCCACTCGGCTACGATTGGAAAACGGGTATTGCCTTGATTTCCTCCTTTGCGGCTCGCGAAGGTTTTGTTGGAACGATGAGT
>VMCP01000204.1 GCA_008081305.1 Bacteroidota bacterium
GATGAAGAATATCCCGTGTTATTATTGTTTCCTGGGTCATCTTCTGGCTCTTTGGTACAAGATTGTAAGTTCAACAATGCAACGGACAGTGCAGCTGCGCTAAAAAGTGTAATGAATGATTGTTTTTTCATATCTATTTAAATTTAAGGTTGATTGCGTTTAATATCCTGGGTTTTGTTTCATTTTGCCTTCCGCCAAATCAATTTGTCGCTGGGGGATAGGGTATAATTCATGTTTGTTATCAACGAAGTTAATTCCGTTTGCTTTTAAAACTTCACCAATTCTTCCTTGGCGGCGTAAATCAAACACGCGGTCGTGTTCAAAGGCGAGTTCGTACCTGCGCTCTTCCCAGATGGCTTTTCTGATTTCTAATTGATCGGTGGAGTTGAACTCATTGAGGCCCGCTCTTTTGCGAACCTGATTTAAGTAACCACACGCTGAAGTGGCATCTCCCAATTCGTTGGCCGCTTCCGCAGCAATGAGTAGTATTTCTCCATAACGGATAACACGTAGATTCTTATTGGAATTGATATCTCCTTGACCCCAACTCTCAGCCAGTCGACTCACATATGATTTATAGTTATATAAAGGATTGGAATGATTTGGGTCGGTTTCCCATCCATCCCATAAAGTTTGACCCGACCTTATGATGGTGGCATCTCTACGAACGTCTGCCGTATCAAAGGCATCGTAAAATTCTTGTGTGGGGGTGTTAAAGCCCCAGCCTAAGCCTTTGCTGCCTCCACGTGGTGCTTGTACCACAAAATACTCTAAAATTCCTTTTTGAGGATCACTTCCTTTACCATTTACTTCCCAAATAGATTCAGAAGAATACTCCCCAATTTCTCTCCAGATTTGCGAAAAATCTTCCATGAGAGCATATTCATTCGATTGGATTAACTCAGAGCAAAAACTAGCACATTGGCCCCATTTTTCACGGTACATGGAAACTTTTGCAAGGAAGGCCTTCGCTGCATCGCCACTTGCTCTACCAAGATCGATTAACTGTTTAGATGGTAACTGAGTCGCAAACTGAAAGTCGGATTCGATCAAATCATAAATTTCATCCTCAGTGGCTCTTACATATGTGTTCGCTATTTCCTCTTCTGTAATAGGAACTTTATCAATCAATGGAACACCTCCAAAACTGCGAACCATGAAAAAGTAAAAATAGCCCCTTAAAAAACGAGCTTCGGCGATGTATTGTGTTTTAGAAGCCTCTGGTATGTCTAATTCGTTAATGAATTTTATGGCACTATTTGCTCGTGCAATTCCCTCAAAATAGCCATTCCAAACATCCCCAAATGAGATAGATGTAGGCGAGAAAAAGTACCCATCCAATTGATCTTTATCTCCTCCAGAATCACCTGGGTCAGACCCCTTCGATGCGTTGTCACCCGCTATTTCTGTCATCCCAATGAAGGGGAAACTATGAATGTTCCAGTCGTATAATTTATTGTAAATGGCATTTACCATTTCTTTGGCGGCCTGATTAGATGATTGGAAATAATCATCTACCGTTTGGATGCGGGGAGGTTCTTCTAAAAACGACTTCTTACAACCTATACTTAACGTAAGTAAAGATACAAGGGTGGAAAAAACGATAAGATTCTTGTTCTTCATGCTCATTTAAAATTGAATTTGAACTCCGGTTAAAATGGTACGTGAGGTTGGATAAATATTCAGTTCAATACCGGCTTGAGGCGGAGCCCCAGGCAATTCAGCAGTAAAACCGCTGTACGACATTAAGGTAAATAGGTTTTGTGCGGTGACATAAAAACGCAAGTTCTTTGCCCCAATTCGTTTTGCTTGTCTTGGTTTCAATTGATAACCAATGGAAAGGTTATTCAAGCGCAAGAAAGAGCCACTTTCCACAAAATAATCGGTTGGTTTTGGAACGCCATTAAACGCCCTTGGGTATTCATTGGTTGGATTGTCAGGAGTCCATCGATTCACAGCAACTTCATATTCCACGTTGTATGAACCTCCGTATCTAACGGTTTTCTTTCCATTAAAAACCTTATTTCCATAGTTAGAAAGGAAGTCAATGTTCACATCCCAATTCTTCCATCTCAATTGAGTGTTCCATCCGAAATAAGCAATAGGCTGATAGGATCCCGCATAAATTCGGTCATCATCATCGATATTTCCGTCATTGTTTTGATCAATGATTTTAAAGTCACCGGGTTGCGCTCCAAATAAGTGTGCACTGTTCGCGATTTCATCCTTATTCTGATAAATGCCATCCGTTTCATAAACCCAGAAAACTCCTATGGGTTGTCCAGGTGCAACTCTCGTCGCAAATTCACCATTGTTGAGATTTCCATAATTGGTTGGTCTTCCAAGTCCAAGATTTTCAACTCGGTTACGATTAAAGGTAGCGGTGAAAAGGGTGTTCCAAGAGATAGCTTTCTTCCTTCCACTAGCGTCAGAGTTATAACCCAAGGTAAATTCGATTCCCATATTCGAAATGTCTGCAGCATTGGTCAACATGCTATTATTGTTATCTCCTAAACCTGCAGATAACGGAACATTAAATAGTGCACCTGTTGTTAGTTTATAGTATGCATCAACGGTTCCAAAGACATGCTTTCGGAATAATTCAAAATCAAATCCTAAATCGTATTCTGTGGTCACTTCCCATTGTAAATTGGGGTCTTTAATTTCGGAAATGGTAGATCCGTCTTGGATATCTCCATTGCCAAAAACAGAGATCAAACCGGTTGACAACAGAGTGACGAATTCAGAAGGATTAATTCTATCATTACCAACTTGTCCCCAAGAGGCTCTTAGTTTCAAATAGTTTAAATCCGCACTTCTTGGAAAAAAAGATTCTTTCGTCAAATCCCAAGCTAAACCTACAGAAGGGAAATTTCCCCATCTATTTTTCTCAGGAAACTTAGATGAACCGTCTCTTCTGAATGATGCCGAGATGAATATCTTATCATCAAAAGCATAGTTCGCTTTACTTAAATAGCTCTCACGACTACCGTAATCTCCTATGGGTCTTTGGTAAAGGATATTGCCTTGTATGGTTGAATAACCGGTGTTAATGTAGCGGTATTGTGGTTTAGAAGGAACACCATCTTTTGATATTGCGATGGCCTCACCATCGTATTTCTCCGCCGTATGACCAAGGATCAATTTCAACTTATTCTTCTTATTGATGGATTTTTCGTACGTCGCTAATTGATTGAACAGCCAGCGGTATCCATTATTTGAACTTACCGTGTAGGTGGTTGTATCATAACGTTGAGTAGGGCTAACTCTATAACGTTGTTGATAGTTTCTGCCTTGGTTGTCAAATGCATCTAATCCGAAGCTGGAACGTAGAGTTAAGCCGTCAATCACTTTCCAATCTGCATAAATATTTCCCATCAAACGATTACCAAAAGACTGGTCATCTGTGTAATCCAAACGCGCCAATGGATTTCCCACATTATTGACATCGGTCCAGCCATAGTTGCCATTTTGGTCAACTGCATCGTAAAGAGGAGCGGCATTATACGCAGAAGTGAACACGCTGAATGGCTTATTATCTGATAGATATCGGCTAAGGTTCAATGTGTTTCCTACCTTGATGTTTTTTCCTACATAAAAGTCATTATTGTTTCTAAGCGTCAGACGTTGGTAATCATTCCCTTTTAGGATTCCACTTTCCTTCATGTAGTTGATAGACAAGAAGGACGAGTTTTTAAGTCCGCCACCATTAATTGAGATGGAATGGTTCTGTTGGAGTCCTGTTCGTGTAACGGCATCCATCCAATTGGTTTTTCCCGTAATATGTTCTGGTTTTACAGCAAAGGATCCTGCCGCTTCATTGGAATACGCTGAAAACAAATTAGGGCCGGCCATAAAGACCTGATTGGAAAGCGATTTGAATCCAAAATAACTATCGTATGATATGCCAGAGTTTCCCCTTTTACCTGCTTTTGTTGTGATCAATATAACACCGTTTGCCGCTCGAACACCGTAAATAGCTGTTGAAGACGCATCCTTTAACACATCAATAGCTACTATATCACTGGTGGCAATATTGCGGATATCATCGGTGATGACACCGTCTACAACATATAATGGTTCTGCACCGCCAATCACGGATCCTGTTCCTCTAATTCTTACGTTCGGCGCTGAGCCAGGTGAACCAAAATTTGTGATTTGAACTCCTGCTAGTTTTCCTTGCAAGGCTTGGCTTCCGGTGAGTACAGGTTGTTTGATAAGGTCCGCTCCTTTAACCGAAGCAACGGCCCCAGTTATTTCTTTTCTTTTTTGTGAACTATATCCCACAACGACTACCTCATCTACGCGTTCAACGATGGGCGTTAATGCAATGGAAAAAGATTTTTCGTTTCCTAAAACAAACGTTTCACTTTTAAAATCGGGATGTTCCGTTAGAATAGAAACGCTCTTTTTCAAATCGATATCGATGAATCCAAAGGAATCTGTGAATCCAAGTGGAGCGTATTGAATATTAAGAATTTGGACCTTTGAAATAGCTTCTCCTGAGCGGGCATCAATCGTTTGAATTCTATACTGTGCAGATAGGGAAGAAGTGATGATGGAAATGAACAAAACAATCAGTTTCGACCTCCATGAAAAAGCACACTTATTCAATAAAAAATTTATCATAGCGTTCACATTGCTTTAACAGCAAGGCAATTTAAAAGAAATTGTGAATTGAACAACAAGCCGTGGAAAAAAACCACGGTATTCTATTAATGGAGCAGCACTTTACAGGTTGGAGCGCTTTCTTTCATGCTCGGTGAGCAGGATTTTACGCAAGCGGATATTCTCTGGAGTTACTTCAACGTACTCATCTGATTGAATATACTCCATGGCTTCCTCCAGAGTGAACTCTCTCGGCGGTGCCAAAACAGATTTGTCATCCTTACCAGCGGCTCTGATGTTATTCATTTGCTTTGCAATCGCAAGATTCAATACAAGGTCACCAGGCTTGATATGTTCTCCGACGATCTGTCCCATGTAAATATTGGTATTAGGATGGATGAAATAGACACCTCTATCTTTTAACTTATCCATACTATATGGGGTAGAAGAGCCGGTTTCCTTTGCAATTAAAACTCCATTGATTCTGCGTGGCATATCGCCTTTGTATGGTTCGAAATCCTTGAAGCGATGTGACAT
>VMCP01000039.1 GCA_008081305.1 Bacteroidota bacterium
AGGCATTAAATGTATCTAAAGTAACGGTTTGAAACACGTTTGCCGATATTGTTCCATCTGAGGCCTCTCCTAACCATTCGGATTGTTGTCCATTGGATATTCTTCTTTTGTTGTGGGATATTTTTCTTACTTGGTGAAGCCCATTCAAACCAAAATTATTAAATCTTCTCACCCTTCCGCTTGGGGAATCTTCTTGCCACTGTATCCCCCAACCCTCTTCGGGATCACCCGGCACAAAGTAATCACCCACATAACCAGGAGTACCTGTATTCCATCCATCTTTTCCGATATCGCAAACGAATCCTAGTTTACCGTTTGCACCCCGCGCATGATACGATGTAGGAGCTTTTGACGAACTACCAAATGACCCACTTGGATGCACCCCAACCTCTACGTATTCTCCTTTCAAAAAGACGTTCTGCGATTCTGCAGAACCCACTGTCAATAATACAGCGAAAAGTAAACCTAATTTTTGTCTCAATCCATTCATAATCAATCCTCCTTCACTAACTTATTCAAGAATAATGCCAATTTCAGAAAGCTTCAAGTTGCATTTGTGTTAATTGCAAATTTTCCGATGGTAATTTCAGCAGTTTATAACATAAGTTTACCATTCAGCCATTCGTCATCCAACTCTGCACCAATAGACTTATAAAAACGTATCGCACCCTCGTTCCAGTCCAGTACTTGCCAACTCATTCCAACGCAATTGTCCTGAACTGCTTGACTTTTTAACTCATTGAAGAGCATTTTACCTATGCCCATAGAGCGATGTTCTTGCTTTACAACAAAGTCTTCGAGATATAAAATCTTCCCCTTCCAAGTAGAATACCGAAAATAATAAAACGCCATTCCTACCACTTCATGATTAGATTCTGCAACGAGGAAATGGAATAGTGGAATCCCCTCAAAACCATCCTTTTCTAATTGCTCGAGGGTTATGGTCACCTGTTCGGGAGCTTTTTCGAATAAGGCTAGATCATTTATTAGCTCTAGCACCTTTGGTAAATCAGATTTCAATCCTGGGCGAATATGGGTATTCATGGTCCGAAATTAACACATTAGACACAGGTCGAAATTCTTGATTATTAATTAATATTGGGATATGAAAAAAATCATACCTCTAATGGCTGTTATTGCAGCTTTTACTTTTAGTTGTTCAAACGGTGGACAAAAATGTGTTGAAACCAATGATGCGCGATTGGTTGGAAACTGGCAGTTGGTTAATGGTGATGTTACCTTTAGCCTTTACGATAACGGTACGGGATCTTTTAATATGGGCGAAACCCCTAAAATGGATGGAGCCGATGAAAATCGCATTAACTGGGTTACTAATAATAACCATACGTTGATTTGGGACTTTTATAAGGATAAAGAAGTTTGGAGTTATTGGCTCAATGGCGACACCTTGAATATCCACGATGGTGGAATTGGCAAACAGGGTAAGCCGATGATCGATGAACAATGGAGGTTTGTAAAACAGAAATAATTTCAGGAATCGTTTAATAAAAAAAGCTCCATAACTGGAGCTTTTTTTTGTGGGCCCACATGGACTCGAACCATGGACCACCTGATTATGAGTCAGGTGCTCTAACCAACTGAGCTATAGGCCCTCATTGAAGGACTGCAAATATAAAGCCTTCCTGTTGAACTTGTCAATCAATTATTTCATCTTTTAAAAATACAGAAAACCTACCTCGCATTGAGTTGTTCTAACACTACACTTCAAGTAAATCCTAAAAAACGTGATACCCATCGCCTTCTCCCCCATCTACAAATACGAATTACCTGAAGGCCATCGTTTCCCCATGGAAAAATATGAGCTCCTTCCGCAGCAATTAATGCGAGAAGGCACCGTTTCCGAAGACCAATTTTTTCAACCTGCACCTTTGAAAATGGAAGAACTCGTATCTACCCACACCGCTGAATTCCTGGATAAACTTGAACAACAAAAATTAAGTTATCACGAAATCCGCAAGATCGGATTTCCCATGAGACCAGAATTAATCACCAGAGGTAAACATATTGCAGGTGGCACTTATCAAGGTGCATTAATGGCATTGAAAAACAAAGGTGCCGCTATGAATATCGCCGGAGGCACCCATCACAGCTATGCAAATCGCGGAGAAGGGTTTTGTGTGTTTAATGATATCGCCTTGGCCTCCAATCTTCTATTAAATGATAACCAAGTAAATAAGGTCCTTATTGTTGATTTAGATGTTCATCAAGGGAACGGAAACGCGCACATATTTAGTGATGATCCTCGCGTGTTTACCTTTTCCATGCACGGAGAAAAAAATTATCCCCTCAAAAAAGAACAATCCGATTTAGATATAGGTCTTCCCGACGGAATCCAAGACCAAGATTACCTTCACATTCTACACAACAAATTGCCAGAATTGATTCAGTTGGTTGAACCGGATATTATCTTTTACCAAAGTGGTGTAGATATCATCGAATTCGACAAACTTGGAAGATTGGGTGTATCCATTGATGGATGTAAAAATCGGGATCGATTTGTTTTTGAGCAAGCACATATCAACCACATACCCATCGTAACTAGCATGGGTGGGGGGTATTCCCCAGAAATAAAGCATATCATTGAAGCTCACGCGAACACTTACCGCGAAGCCATGCATTTCTTTGGATAAAATACCTTTAAGGCTGAATTTCCAATTTTAAAATCTCCGAGCCCTCATTATCCCGAATTTTCAACCAATAAATACCCGCTGATAACTGCTTATCGAGCTTTACCATTTTATTGTCATTCAATAATGTCTCCTGGTACAAAATTTGACCGTTTGACGCCCGAAGTTGAATTTCTATATCCTTAGACTTGGATGGTACACGGATGGCAAAATTCCCAGTAGAGGGATTTGGGAATACCGAATATCGATTCGAACTAAGCTCCGTTGTACTCGTCAATGTAAACACCTGGCAACGACTGGTATCGACACACTTGCCTTTGGTGATTTCAACCGCGTATTCTCCGCTGGCAGTAGCTGTGTACGAACCTTCAATTTCACCGGGAATCCGTGCGAAATTATCCTTGCAATCTAGCCACTGAAAGGTTGCCCCAACATCATCAGCGGATGCCGAAATGAGGGTATTCCAATCCCGACTCACCTTAGGATCGATTTTAACGATATTCACGTTATAAATGTAATTGATAGAATCACATCCTAAATAAGACTGAATAGATTCAAATATTTTACCTGATTCGGTGACTCTCTTTCCTTGAGGTGATGTATACGCTTCACAAGCTGTAATATTTATTTGCTCCACATCGGGACGCACAATTTCAAGGTAAATCGTAATAAAACTATCACAGGAACGATGATTTAAACCCCATAATGTATCGTAATAGGTTCCAGAACTTGTCCACGTATTATTACCACTCGGTGAAGTATACTTTTGGCAGGCTTTTATATTGATTTCACCTTCCGTAAATGCAGGCAATACATCGTATACAATAAATGAGTCGCATCCATTCCAATTTTGGATGGTATCATAATAACGACCCGTTTCCTTGTATATCACGTTGTTGTCTGTTGGACAGACCACAAAGCGACATAAATATAATTCTTGCGTATCTCTTGTAGACTTAACAATTTGAACGCGGTGTGTGATGATACTATCGCAACCGCCCCACCCTATCAATGAGTCAATATAGGTACCGGATTCTTTCACCCATTTACCACTCCCCTTCAATTTCACCTCAGAACAGGATTTATATTTTTCTTCAGAATAGCTAGGCTTTGTAATAACCACCTCAATATCAATCACGCTATCACAACCATTCACTGCCTTCAAGACTTCTTTATAGTTCCCAGATTGCGCGTAATATTTACTCGGTATACTTGGAGAGGCAACCGAATCACAATTGACTAGTTTTATAAATTCCGTAGAAGGACGATCAATGGTTAATTTGATGGTGAGGAGAGAATCGCACCCCATATAATTATTTAAACTACTTTGATATTCTCCCGATTGATAAATAAGCTTTTTAGACCCAGGCATGCGATAGCTACTACATTTTCTAACGGTAATGGTATCGTATGTGGTGGTGGTAGATAATGATACTCCTTTCACCCAATTGGATTGTGTTTTTATAAGGTCAAAATTCAACAACCTACCATCGTTTTTATACCCAGACCAATCATATGCTACCTTGTTCGCTGTATTGGATCCATTCGCTGTACCATCATTAAGTTTGTAATAGGCCACTAAACCTTTGGTGCCTTCGCAAAATTCCTTTTTCATATTATTCGCAATCTCACTTGCTGTACGAGTCGTTCGCCAGATTCGCACTTCATCAATAGAGCCTATCCAATGGCGATTAGAATAACTTGCGGGGATACTATGGCTACCTAGGGTTAAGGGTGTTCCGTTGCTGACACCAATTCTATCCGTTTCTTTCATGGAATCAATCAATTTTCCATCTAAATATAGTTTCATAACAGAACCATCGTACGTAGCAGCTACATGATACCAGGTATTGGTTTTCATCACCGAAGAATTCGTTGTTAACTCGCGCCAAGTTCCCAACCCGATGGCAAAATTCAGCTTGCCACCAGCACCAGCTCTAAGCATATATCCATAATTCGAGTTATTATCTTCCTTTACGGCGATACATCCTTCGTAAACATTGGTTTGCCATTTATCAGCATTTACCCATGCTTCGATGGTTATGTTTTTATTGAAATTCGCCAGAGAGGTATCCGTGCCGCAATTAACGTAATCATTCGCCCCATCAAAATGCAATCCTACTTGGGCATTAAGGCCTAAAGTGGTGATGCTAAAACAAAAAGCTAGTAAAAGATTCCTCATGGTAATAGCAAAAATTAAAAAGGCCCCGTTTTGGAGCCTTTTTCGATTAGTTACTTATCAACGGATATTTGAATTGCTTATTAGAGCCGGACACAATTAATGTGTAAACACCTGCAGTAAGATCAGCTTCTATCTTATACGTTGAAAGTGTAGAAAGTGACTTTTCCCAAACCTGCTTACCGGATAAGTCGACGATCATTATTTCAACGTCGTTCATCGGCTCGTCCACGGTTAACATCCAGTATTGGTTACTCGGATTCGGATATAGTCG
>VMCP01000096.1 GCA_008081305.1 Bacteroidota bacterium
AGTCGACATAGGAATGCGACCTTTTTCTTTTTCTTCGATGGTATACTTTGAAATTCCTTTATTTTTTAGATACGCCTCTAGTAACTGATCGGATTCTTTTTCTTCTAAAGGATGCACACCAAAGCGTGTAAGCTCAACCAAGGCGGTTTCAGGCGAGTTAGGAAGTGTATAAACGAACTGAGTATTACCCGCTTGTGGAACATCAAAATCCATCATATTAAAAACAGCGGGATCAAAATGGTGATCTTGGGTTTTAATTTTCCAACCGAAAAAAGACTGCCAAAGGAAGGCTTGGTTAGGCTTTTTATCCTTCCATTTTGTTGGTCTTGAATCAAAGAGGTATGTCGATTCTAATGTAGATTGGTTATTGGTTTTAATTTGGAAAAGTTTTTCATCATTTAGGGTAACTTCCGATGCAGGTTCTTTCACCCAATTAACCGAACTACCGAGATCGTTAATGATTTGTTTGATTTTTTCATACAGATTGATGCTGGAAACATGATAATATATGAGTCCGTTCAAACTACTTGGTTTCATACCAGCTACTTGCAGAGAAGTCCATTGATAATCCACTAAATCCGACACACCCATTTGTTCAACCTCTTTGGGTGTTGCCCAAAAACAAAAGGTTTTATCGTTACTTAATTTATGGTCTGGCTCAATAATCGCTAGGGTCTTATTCTTTAGTAAACCCAGTTCATTTAGCTGAAGAATCAACAAGGAGTTTGAAGCTCCTAATCCAAGAAAGGCATAATCGTATGTTGTTGCATTCTCCAATTTACTAAGATACAGCAAATTGAATGAGAATTTGTTCAGGGCTCAGGAAAAATAAGCCATTAGGTGGAGTTAGGGGAATCGAACCTATTTTAATCATAACGGATTAAACATGTTTTTCAAACCCCATATCATTAAATCTTTTAACCCAAACTAAGGTAAATAATAAAAGGCCACATAAATGTGGCCTTTTATTAAAATAGAAGTTAGGTTATTTAAAATATTCTAATGGCATAAATAGGTCTAACTGATCAGTTGGTACATTATCATTTGAATTGATTTCCGACTGTGGAAATAAAAAGCGCTGTGGTGCTTGAGACCCAGTATTTAATGGAATATCCAATTCATTTTTAGTTCTCCTCATGTCCACAAAAGTTTCTATTTGACCAAAGAGACTCACATATTTCTCTTCTAGAATCTCGTGGAGAAGGGCATCAGAAGCATCTGTACCATCAACCATTTGACCCGATCCAAAGTCGGCCAAATCATACGGCAAATAAGTGCTATCTCCATAGATTCCTTGGTTGAAGGATCTTACATTATTTAAATGAGCAAGAGCCGTTGCATCATCCTTCGCTCGAGATGCACACTCAGCAAGAATCAACTCATTTTCAACGTAAGTCACCAAAGCAAAGGGAGAAGAGCTTGCAAATATCCCATCTAAGAAATTCGGATCTAAATCTGAGTAATTATATCCTGTTCCGGAGAAATAGTATTGTCCGTATCTCTGGCTTTCATCTGTTTTATCGTTCGAGCGGGTCATAGTATTACCTGAATCCTGATTTAAAATTTTTGAGAGATGAGAACCCGACGAAACCATGTATCCTCCACGGTTCCAATAACAAAAATCAAAGAATAAGTTCCAAGCTCCAGGAGCATCGGCAGAGTGGTCAACCAATAAATCCTTACCTGCTTGAATACCATTTTCAGCTGCTGTTTGAGCACCTGTGTAATCCCCTTTACGAAGTAAGGCTCTCGCTTTTAGGGTCTGGGCTACTTCAGCCCAATTATGGCCTCCAACATACGCGCTACTAAATGCAGAACTACCTTCAACATACGGCAATGCAGCATCCAATATTCCTATACAATATTGATGAACATCATCCATCTTATCGTATTTCGGCATTAAAATCGCATCATCACATGCTTCGGAATTGGGTATATCCCCCCACAAACCAGAAGCCGTAAGTAAAAGATGAGCCTCGGTAATAGCAGCTACAGAATGTAATTCCATATTGTTCGCGGCGAGTGCTTTTTCTTTGATCAATCTACATTGAGCAATTCCTTCGGCATAGACAGTTCCCCAGATGTTATCAAAGTCGCCTGCTACAATGCTATAGTTTTGGTAAGAAATATATTGTCGGTCAGCACCAGTAAAATGTCCAGAGAAAATCCCGGCGAGACGCGCGGCTTCTCCTTCGTTGAAGAGTACATTCGCCATTTGGGCACCTGTAATCATTAGCGTTGGATCAGAATCACTAAATTGATTCGGATTAAAATCATTTATTTCCTTCCTTTCCTTTGAACAAGAAATTAGGGCAATGGAAAGTATTCCAATTAAGGATAAAATATTTATTCTTTTCATGTTATTAAATTTTAATAGTTAGGTTAAACATATATGAACGCGTACCAGGATTATTGAAATAATCTAAACCACGTCCATTTGTAACACCTGTCAAGTTCGTCTCAGGGTCCAACCCTTTGAAATTTGACCACAAGGCCAAATTACGGCCAGTGAAACCAATACTCGCACCGGGCACATTGATCACTCTGAGTATAGATTGAGGCAACTCATAACGTACACTCAACTCACGCAATCTAAACCAAGAAGCATCATAAATAAACTGCTCACCTACAGGACCAAATCCACCACCATTTCCTAGATACCATCCTTGGTTTAACCAAACATCTCCACCACCAAAGTCTTTGAGATTTCCACGAACGGTGTAAGTACCGTCGGCATTTGGAGCAACCCAATCTGCAGCTGTCAAACCGTATGCGTCTTTTATGGTAGTTCCTTGTTCTGCTGTCATTATGATTTCATTTGCAGTTTCAGGAGCAATACCAAAGTAATTCAAGACTCCCATAGTTCCACCCCACATCTGATTACCCTGACATGCTTCAAACAAAACATTTACGTAAAGTCCTTTATACGAAACATTGGTTCCAAAACCACCTTTCCAGGTCGGATTTGGATCTCCAATAACACCTTCTTCAGCATCCGGAATTGGGAAGCCGTCAGCGTCTAACTCTAAATTACCGCTTTCATCACGCTTCCATTTACCTCCCCAAAGCGTTCCCATTGCATGACCTTCAACCGCTCGTGAAGATGTACCTGTAAATCCGTTTAAAAAAATGGATTTAGATCCTTTTAGATCTTCAACCACATTCTTGTTCGCTCCGATGTTTCCATAAATGTTCCATTTAAAATCTTTGCCGTCGATCACTTTGATATTCCAATCAACTTCAATTCCTGAGTTAGACATAGTAGCAGCGTTTGACCATTGATTCAAATATCCTGTTGACGCAGGAACATCTACTGCAAGGATAATATCTTTGGTAGTATTAGTATAATAAGTAGCCCCTAGAGATATTTTATCCTTTAGGAACTTCAAGTCTGCACCAAACTCCATTTCGCGCTTCACTTCAGGACGAATGTCAGGATTTCCCCGGACGGTACTACGGTAAATAGACCCTCCATAAAAAGAAGCATCCATTAATTCACCCCAACCCGAGGCAGAACCGCCGTTTACGTAGTTTGTCCCCCAAATATAAGCTGGAGGAGCTATACCAACTTGCCCCCATGATGCACGTAATTTACCGTAAGAAACCCCAGGCAACTTCATATCTTTCGTAAACTCGTAGCCTAAACTTGCACTTGGCGAATAGAATCTATCAGCGAATGTGCTTGAAGCCTCCGCAGCTGTTGCTAATTGTACGAATAATTTATCATCATAGTCAAAATCAAACATTCCATAATATCGATCGTTTATCACCCTAACCGTGGAATTGAAGGGGTTCATATTCTCAGCTGTAGAATTGAAAAATCCGAAACGATCTTGATCTTGAACGATAAAGTTAATTGCCGAACCTCCTATTTGAAAAAAGTTTCTATCTGTGTAGAGGTACCCCAATGTTGCATTTAAATTTAATTTATCTGACAATTTGTGAAAAGAATTATTGATGAAATGCATACTCAACTCGGATTCAGTAATCAAGTTATCTCCAAACGAACCAGTCGAAGTATTGGCCGCAGAATTAAATGGGAAATACGTCTTTCTTCTGTCGCCAGACTGGTCATAACCGACACGGGCAACGAACTGAGCATTTTCCAACCATTTGTATTTAACCTCAGGGGTTAATATAAATCGAGTCACATCACTCGTATTAACCTGTTTATTTAAGGTCCAACCTGGATTGTTGTATGTAGGAGGCGCAGCACCCAAATAATTTCTGTAACCTCTATGGGCATTAAAACTAGCAACTCCTGCCGCATCGTAATAAGTACCAGTATAATGTGTATTGTCAAAATCAGCAGGTGTTCGCAAATACCCTAGATATAGACCATTAAGATTAGAACCCATTTGTATTCTATTGGAAGAAACCTTTGCTAAGGTACTCTTCATTGAGAGGGTTAAGTCTTTATTAACATTGTAATCGAAATTCAATCTACCTGTAGTTCTACGGTAATCAGAATTACCAGCCATTACACCAGTTTGATTCCAATCACTCGCTGAAAAATAAACACCCCCTTTTTCACTTGCAGAAGAAATGGATATATTATTATTCCAAGTCATCCCTGTTCTGAATACTTGATCTCTATTCGATTGGTTAAAGGTAGACTTATCTCCTTTATGAGTAATAGTTCCATACTCTGTTCCATCCTCGGCAACAAAGCGTGGTCCCCCCGAGAGAACCGTATCTGCTCCCGTTCTATCTGCGATACGGTCACCCCAGCTTAGAGCATTATTGGGAACCCAGCCTCCGTTGACACCTTGACCATATTTATCTTGTTTTTCAAATTCACGATTAACATAATCTAGTGCAAGACTACTACTAAACTCAATGTTCAAGCCCTTCTTTCCCTTTTTAGTGGTAATCATAATCACGCCATTAGCCGCCCTTGTCCCCCAAATTGCTGCAGCTGCAGCACCTTTAAGAATTTGAACATCTTTAATATCCGCAGGGTTAATATCATTCAATCGAGATTGCTGAACAACACCATCAACATCACCACCGATGCTCGAATTACTTATGGGAACACCATCAACTACTATAAGAGGTTGACTTGATCCAGTGATTGTGTTTTGT
>VMCP01000085.1 GCA_008081305.1 Bacteroidota bacterium
ATTCGAACCCCAAACCTTCTGATCCGTAGTCAGATGCTCTATCCAGTTGAGCTACAAGTGCGGTTCCGTAAGCGAGAGACAAGGGTTGGTAAAAATCAATCGCGAACGGGCTGCAAAAATAGGCCTTTTTTCGTGATTTGAAACTGACATCCTTAAAAAACCTTCAAAAAACATGTTCCACATCTGCGCTTGAGCTAAAATTGGCTAATTTGCACCCAAATGCGAATCATTATTTTATGTGTTCTTACTCTATGGAGTTTGAATCCCGTAAGTGCTCAGCTATTTGGTAAGAAAAAAGCTGCAAAGACAAAAACAGCAAAATCCAAAAACTCGACCATTGCCCAAAAAACAAAAGGGATGGAATCGATGCCTGGCATCTTCCAGTTATATCGTGATAATAAAACCGGCGAATTATGGATGAAAATAGATTCAGCACAACTCAACAAAGAGTTTATTCACTTTACGTATACGGAAAACGGTGTTATTTCTGCCGGTCATCACCGCGGATCATATAGAGGAAGCCGTATTATTACATTTAAAAAGCGCTTCCAACGGATTGATATCATACAGAAAAATACAAGTTTCTATTTCGATACGACCAAAGCCATTTCAAAAAGTGCAGAAGCCAACATTTCAAATGCTGTTTTAGCATCTGAAAAAATCGAAGCTACTGGAGCTGCGGGATTTTTGATCTCCGCTGATAAGCTTTTCCTGGATGAATCATTACATCGGGTCAACCAATCTTCAAGAGCTAGTAGAAGAGGGTTCGGATTGGGTAGACTTTCAAAAGATAAATCAAGTTTTAAGAGGATAAAGAATTACCCTAAGAACATGGATTTAGTGGTGGAATATGTGTACGATAACCCTGAACCTAAGGGCGGTGGAGGCGAAGAAGTTACAGATCCTAGATATGTAAATATTTTACTTCAGCACACTATACTTGAAACCCCAGAACCTGGATTTAAACCTAGACGTGAAGACTATCGTATCGGATATTTCACTGAAAGGGTGAACGATATGACGGTGACGGGATTTACCAATGATAGAGACTTAATTCACCGATGGAGATTAGAGAAAAAGAATCCAGATTTAGCTAAAAGCGAGCCTGTTGAACCGATCACCTGGTGGATAGAAAACACGACTCCCATTTCATTGAGACCCATCATAAAACATGCGGCATTGGAGTGGAATAAGGCATTTGAACCTCTTGGGTTTGTAAACGCCATTGTTGTGAAAGAGCAATCGGATACGGCCACTTGGGACGCTGGTGATATTCGTTACAATGTTTTGAGATGGACTTCTTCCCCAAATCCGCCGTTTGGAGGATATGGTCCGAGCTTTGTTGATCCTAGAACAGGTGAAATCTTGGGTGCGGATATCATGTTGGAATATATATTCCTCACCAACCGCGTGCGTTTATCTGAAGTTTATAACTTACCCCAAAACGCTCACCATTGTCAAGCCTCTTCTTTACTCCATCAAGAGACCGTTGCGGCTAAACAGTGGACCAATATGATGCAATTGGATAGCGGTGAGGTGAATAGGTTACTATATGAATCATTGCATTATTTAATTCTACACGAAATGGGACACACTTTTGGATTAAACCATAATATGAAGGCATCTCAGTTGAATACGCCTGATGAATTATTGGATTCTGAGAGAACCTATAAAAATGGATTGATTGGTTCTGTGATGGATTACCCAGCGATCAACCTGCCATTGAATGCATCCCAGAAAGTTCAATTTAGCCAAATAGAACCAGGTCCATACGACAAGTGGGCGATTGAATATGGCTATTCCATTGCACTTGAAGATGAAAAAGAAGAGGCGCAACGTTTACGACAAATTGCATTGCGTTCTGTGATGCCTGAAAATACCTTTGGTAACGATGCCGATGACATGCGATCACCTGGTAAGGCTACCGACCCCAGGGTTATGATCGGTGATTTGAGTTCTGATGCCATAGAATATGGTGTCCGTCAAATGAATCGATCCAATGAGTTAATGTCTAAATTACTCGATCGTTATGGACACGAACAACCGAATTACGAAGCCTTGGTAAGTAGCTTTAATTTACTATTTGGAAGCACCTCTAAAAATGCAGGTATTATCTCCCGTTATATCGGAGGAGTATATGTTGAGCGTTTTGAACCTGGACAAATCGAAGATAGGAAACCGTACAGAGCTGTACCTAAAGCGATTCAAAAGAAGGCAATGGAAACCCTAAATACGTATGTGTTTTCGCCAAAGGCAATGCCGGTACCTGATGGGTTAGTGTATTATTTGCAACGACACAGAAGAGGCTTTGACTTTTTTGGGAGATCAGAACTGCCTTCTGTTATCCAAAGTCAGTTAAGGGTTCAACAATCTGTATTGGATCACTTACTTCATCCTTATACATTGAAGAGAATCCAAGAAAGCCATTACGTGGGGAATACCTACACCTTGGCGGAATTTATGAATGATTTAAGCGATGCGATCTTTCTTGAGGATTTAAATGCAAGTCCTTCTGCTTTAAGGAAGTCACTGCAAATAAGTTACGTGACTCGACTGGCAAAAGAAATCAAAACTAAGCGAAGTATAGATAACGCACTTGCTCAGACGATGTATGAATTACTTCGCATAAAAGAATGGATGGAAGCACCTGTTTCATCAAAGATCATCAATAAAGAAGAGGTACAAGCACATCGAGCATACATCCTTCATTTGATTGAAATGTCATTAGACGATTAATATGAGAAAGAATTTTCTTAGTGCAATAGTAATATTTCAGCTTTTATCGCTTCAAGCACAGGATACCTTATTGCCTTTGCCTGCAGCAAGTGGGTCATCCCCGCTTCCAAATTTGGAATACATGCAAGAGGTGGAGTTGTATTCAAACCGGTTACATCAAACCAATTTGAATACGGGGATGAATGTAAGTGTCATAACATCTAAAGAGATATCCCAATTACCAGCCCAAACCATCAATGAAGTTTTGGCATGGGTGTCGGGAATAGACGTAAGAGAAAGAGGACCTATGGGGGTTCAAGCCGATATTGGAATTCGTGGAAGTGGATTTGATCAAGTATTGGTTTTGGTTGACGGCGTTCGAATGTCAGATCCTCAAACTGGCCACCATCAAATGAATTTACCCGTTCCGCTGCAGATGATCGAACGAATTGAGGTGATACGAGGAAGTGCTGCCCGTCGCTATGGATTAAATGCCATGGGCGGTGTGATACATATTATCACTAAAAAAAGAGTAGCAAAAACTATATCGGCAACCGCTTTCGGGTCTACCAACATGTCTAGCAGCTCAAACAGATACGTTAATCAGGGTGGACGCGTGTATCTGTCCGATCAAATCAATAAATGGAATGTATGCGCTTCAGCCGATTATCAGGGCGGAGAGGGTTTTAGATACAATACCGATTTTCAGAATTTTAAGGGATTGCTCTCCATCAATAGAGAGTGGGGTGGTAAAAGTGGATTGAGTATGCTTGCCGGTCATAATAATAACCGATTTGGTGCGAATGATTTTTACGCACCAAGTTCAGATGAAGAATCTAGAGAAACGGTAAACACTCATTTTCTCAATGCGAGTTTTAATCATGACTTGGGTTCAAATACCCGTATAAATCTCAATGCATCAAGTCGATGGAATTTTGATCATTACGATTTGGTGAAGTACAACTATGTAAATAAACACCAAAGCCAAGTTTCCATGGGGGAACTGAACATTAATAAACAGTTCTTTTTTGAACGAAGCATTGGTGAACTATCGGGCGGATTAGAATGGCGTCAGGAAAGGATCCAAAGCAATAATTTGGGAGATCATGACAGGACTGTTTATGGTGCATACACAGAGTATAAACACAGTTGGCGAGACCGTTGGTTTGTTACTCTTGGATCTTATGGACTCCAAACAGAGGAGTTAGGTTTTAAGATCTATCCTGGTATTGATACACGTTATAGGGTAAATAGAAATTGGTCAATTTGGGGAAATTGGGGGAATGGTCAACGATTACCGACATACACGGACTTATACTATGAAGACCGATCAAATAGTAGCAATCCAAATTTGATTTCGGAAAGAAGTAGAAATGCCGAAATAGGAGTTACATTTTCGAAATTGGGTTTTACCCAGAACTTATCGGTTTTTCAAAAAAATCAGTTTGATAGAATTGATTGGATTAAACCAATAGTGGACCCAAATGATTCTCTTACTACGGTCAAATGGACGCCTTATAATCTGGGGACGGCAATCTTTAGAGGTATTGAGGGCGGTGTGAATTATCAAACCAAAATAGGTAGGCAGTTAGCAATGCGAATGTCATGGAACTTTTGTTTAATGGAAGGAGAGAATCAAGTCAACTCCAATGCTAATCAGTCCGTACTATCAAAGTATGCTTTGAATTTCTTAGAAACACAGAGTATTCAATCGGTATGGTTCAATTATTCCTTGCATAATGAACATTACTCTCCGCAGATTTCTATGCGGATCCAATGGCGCCACATGGTCCGTAGTATGTTGGTTGATCCCATAAATTTATACGATCTAAGACTAAAGTATAGCGGGAATAACGCAAGTAATTCTTGGGCTTTCTTCATGGATATTTCAAATATCTCTAACAAACAATATTTTGTTATCGACTATGGACAGGGTATTGGTCTTCCTAATTTGCCTCGTTGGGTACAATTAGGTATAAATTACAGTCTGCGATGAGAAGAAACTATTTTGCCCTAGCCTGCATTATGATTGCATTTGGTATAGCAGCCGGAGCCTTTGGTGCCCATGGGTTAGAAGACGAGATTTCCGATAGGTATTTGGATGTTTGGAAAACCGGATGGACCTATTGGATGTATAATGCCATTGCCCTGATGTCGGTAATTTCATTTGTTCAGAGACAGGGGTCGGATGATGCTTTTGCTCATAAAATCTATGGGAAATGGGGCGTATTATTTTGGATTATCCTGGGGTCTGTGATTTTTACTTTCAGCTTGTCTTTTTTATCCCTAAACGAAGTATTGGGTTCAGGATTGAAAATATTAGGTGCCGTTACTCCAATAGGAGGAAGCATACAGATCATT
>VMCP01000063.1 GCA_008081305.1 Bacteroidota bacterium
TACCCAAATGAGAAGATTTCTGTTTTGGTTCAAAATGTTTGGCTAGATGATCAATCAAACCAAATTCTCCTAGTGATGAAAGTTCGGTACGTTCGGTGTTTTCAAACATAGAGCAAATGTAGATATAATGTACGTACCTAGCCTATTTCAATGCGATACAAACATTCTTCGGCTCGGTAAAAAAGCGCATGGCTTCCCAACCGCCCTCTCTGCCAACACCTGAGCTTTTTGCACCTCCAAACGGAGTACGTAAATCTCGAAGCAACCAACAGTTCACCCACACAATTCCAAACTCTAATTGAGACGCAAATCGATGTGCCCGTGTCAAGTTCTCGGTCCATACCGTAGCTGCTAAACCATATTCTGTGGCATTGGCAATTTGCAGCGCTTCCTCCTCTGTTTTAAAAGACATCAAGGTAATAACAGGTCCAAAAATCTCCTCTGTATTGGTCCTACAAGCGGGGCCCAACCCTTCAATGACGGTAGGTGCAATAAACCAACCTGACTCAAAACCTTCAGGATGCAATGCTTCCCCTCCTGCAAGTACACGACCACCTTCTTGCTTTGCCAATTCAATATAGCTGAGCACTTTTTCATAATGTGGTTTGGAAACTATGGCTCCCACTCTTGTTTTTTCATCTTGAGGGTCTCCAACCACCAAAGCTTTTGCTCGTTTTACCATTTCCTCCTTCACTTTATCGTATAAGGATTCATGCACCAGCAAACGACTACCGCAAAGACAGATTTCTCCTTGATTCAAAAAAGATGTATTCACCGTCGTTTTAATGGCCTTTTCTATGTCCGCATCCTCAAAAATTATATTCGGATTTTTACCACCTAATTCTAAACTTAGCTTCTTAAACATGGGACCGGCGGTGGCAGCGATATGCTTACCTGTGGCAGTTCCACCTGTAAAACTGATAGCCTTTATTCTTGGATGCTCCACCATGGCTTGACCTACTTTGGGTCCAAGTCCATGCACAATATTAAGAACCCCATGAGGCAGTCCAACTTCTTGGCAGACCTCTGATAATAAGTGAGCCGTTGCCGGAGTAAATTCGCTAGGCTTCGCTACAACCGTGTTACCAGCAGCAAGGGCCGGCGCTATTTTCCATGAGAACAAATACAGAGGCAAATTCCAAGGAGAAATACAACCCACCACTCCTATAGATTGCCTCAAGGTATAGTTTATCGCCCTATCTTCTGTGGCGTGACTTTCCGATGCGAACTGCATCGCTGCTGTAGCAAAAAATCGAAAATTCTGAGCCGAACGTATCATTTCATTCTTTGCTAACCAAAATGGTTTCCCTTGGTCTATGCTTTCTGCTAACGCAAACTCATCACGTCTTTTGTCTATTCCCTCCGCAATGGCATTGAGGTATTTAAACTTCTCTTCAGCAGGTAATACACTCCAATTTGGATAGGCCGCCTGAGCTGCATCATACGCCAAATGAACATCCTGATGGTCAGAATCTGGTACTTGTGCATAAACCTCCCCCTTGGCTGGGTTATAATTATCCATGGATTGGCCGTTTACTGCCTCTTGTAATTCTCCGTTAATAAAATTCAATACCTTCATTGTCTTAATTTGTGAATTCGGCAAACACTTCTGTCATTTTTGGATCTCCCCACATAGGGTCTTCTATGATTTGAATTCTATAGCCCTTTTGAGGTTGATAATTCAATTCCACGTTTCTATCCAACAATACACTGCGCGTTTGGGTTTCCCAGTTAATCATTTCAAGCTCGCCATTTACCATGGTAATTTCCCATTTCAACAGAGATGCCATGGTATCTTTAGCCGTGTATCTAACTACCTGATAGATGCCAGAACTATCATTTGAAATAATATAGTTCGCTGTATCATTGGTGAGAACTTCTGGCGCATTTAAAAACCCACGAAGTTCGGATTTCCACATCTCTCGACTCATGGTATCACAAGACCATTGTTCTACTTCATCTTCTGTAGTCGTATGTTTCAGAATACCTTTATTGGTTACTGTTAACTGTTTGATTTCTTGACTGAAATACTCTTCATAGTAGCCTTGTTCGCCAACTTCTTTTTCCATGTCGCCACAAGCGATAAGGAGTAATGGTATGAGTAAAAATAGTAGTCTAGGCATAAATCAAATTTTGACCCGTCATTTCCTCGGGTTGTGGCACCCCTAAAATACTTAAAATAGATGGAGCCACATCTGCCAACTTTCCCGACTCAATTTTCGCATTGGTATCTGACGTGATATACCAAACCGGAACCGGATTTGTAGAATGCGCCGTATTGGGAGATCCATCGGGGTTCAATGCAAAATCCGCATTCCCGTGATCAGCGATAACAAGCATTTCATACCCATGTTGAACCAGTACTTCACTCATTCGCTTAAGTTGAGCATCTACCGTTTCTACCGCTTTTGTTATCGCTTCATATACACCGGTATGTCCAACCATATCTGGATTTGCGTAGTTTAAACAGATAAAATCAGGTTGGTTACTTTGAATGAAATCTAAGGCCTTATTGGTCAACTCAACGGCGCTCATTTCTGGTTGCAAATCATAAGTTGCCACCTTCGGTGATGCGGCCATGATTCTATGTTCACCATTGAATTCGGTCTCTCTTCCCCCAGAAAAAAAGAATGTTACATGCGGATATTTCTCTGTTTCGGCGGCTCGAAGTTGTGTTTTACCAGCCTCTTCCAACACCTCCCCAAGTGTCATGGTCAAATTTTCATTATCGAATAACACACCCTCAATCTTAAACGTTTCATCGTATTCAGTGAACGTCTTGTAATGTAATTTCAGCGGTTGCATTTCATTCTCGGGAAAAGCTTCCTGTGTCAATGCTCGGGTAATTTGTCGACCTCTATCTGTGCGAAAATTGAAACACAGCACGGCATCTTCATTTTGAATATTTCCCGAATTCGAATCACCCAACTTGATAGGTTCCATGAATTCATCGGTGATGCCTTCATTGTAAAATTTCTTGATACTAGATATTACATCATTGCTTTGAACCCCAGTTCCATTCACCAGGACATCATACGCCTTTTTTACCCTTTCCCAGCGTTGATCACGATCCATGGCATAGTAGCGACCTACCACAGATGATAATTTAAATCTATCATCGGGTAAACGTCTTAGAAGTTTCTCAATATGGCCCAATCCGCTTTGAGGATCGGTATCTCTACCATCGAGAAAAGCATGGATATACACCTCTTTTATATTGGAATCTTTTAATTTATCTATCATACCCCATAAATGATTTTCGTGGGCATGTACACCTCCATCGGAAACCAAGCCCATTAAGTGCAATGGTTTTTGATTAGACTCGCAGTAATGAATTAATTCTTGCCATTCTTTGTTATCAGGAAGCTCACCATTTGATATAATGCGATTTATTTTGGCTAACATCTGCCAAACTACACGACCAGCACCAATATTCATATGGCCTACCTCAGAATTCCCCATCTGCCCGGTAGGTAATCCTACATTCTCTCCATCGGTTAATAACTCTGCATGGGGATATTGATCGTACAATGAATCGGTGAAAGGTGTATGGGCGTTTGAAATGGCATCGCTTGAGGTTCCATCTCCGATTCCCCAACCGTCTAATATGATTAATGCAGCTTTCTTCGTCATTTTATGCAAAAATAACGATGCACCCACGTAATAGGTTAAAAATCACGATATTTGTTTTGTGAAGGAAATCTTCCTATTTCTTTTTGGGATAATGGCCTTATGTTCGGCAAGCGCGCAAGGCTCTACGCAATACTTCGAAGAACCGAGTATTCGTGTTATGGAAGAAAAACAGAAACATCTGCGTTCACAAGAAGATTACATGCTCAATGGCTATCGTGTTTTTATCAACCTATTCTCGAGTAGGAAAGCCGCTTCAGATTTTGAAAAAGAGTTCAATTACCGTTATGAGGGCTTTTCTACATGCGTTTTGGAGTACGATGAGCCCAACTTCAAGGCATATGCCGGCACCTATATCCTAAAAGCCGATGCGCAAAAGATGTTGAACCGTGTTAAACAAACCTATCCTACGGCTAAAATCATACGCGTGAGTATTCCCAAGCCAAAGGACGAAGATTGATTTTTTGTTGAGGAATCGTATATAACTATTCCAATCATAATCAAATTTGTTTCTAAATTTGTCTCTTCGTTCGATTTGAACATGAAAAAAGACCCCAAAATTGAAAAAGCCAAGGAAGATGTTCGTGAGATTTTCACGCGATTTCTCGAAGCTAACAAGCAGCGCAAAACACCAGAGCGCTATGCCATTTTGGATGAAATTTATTCAAATAAAGAACATTTTGATGTTGATGAACTCTACATCAAGATGAAAACCCGGAAATACCATGTGAGTAGAGCCACTGTTTACAACACTCTGGATCTTTTAGTTGAGGCCGGATTAGTTAAAAAACACCAATTCGGTCAAAATACGAGCCACTACGAACAAGCCTACGGTTACAAGCAACATGATCATTTGATTTGTAATCACTGTAAAAAGGTAATGGAATTCTGTGACCCTAGGGTTCAACAAATAAGCTCAACCATGGGCGGTCTATTAAAATTTAATGTAAATAATCATTCGTTGCATTTATATGGCGACCCCGTTATTGACGATGCGGGTCAATGTCAACAATGCCACGAACATATCAACCCAAAAGTTTAAATGATTGATGTTATTCTCGGCCTCCAATGGGGCGATGAAGGAAAAGGTAAAATAGCGGATTATCTTACCCCCAAATACGATATGGTTGCCCGTTTTCAGGGAGGCCCCAATGCTGGTCATTCGTTAGAGTTTGAAGGCAAAAAGTTTGTATTAAACACCATCCCTTCTGGGATATTTAGAAAAGGCATTGTGAACCTAATCGGAAACGGAGTCGTGATTGACCCCATTCGATTACGAGATGAAATTGACCGTATTAAAGATGAATGTCCTGATTATAAAGAGCGATTGCAAATCTCAAAAAAGGCACATTTAATCTTACCTACTCATCGCATTTTAGATGCGGCTTCTGAAGCGGCCAAAGGGAAAGATAAAATTGGTAGTACCCTGCGGG
>VMCP01000171.1 GCA_008081305.1 Bacteroidota bacterium
AAAATGGCAATCATGGCAGAATGTGGCATTCATGTAGTTGAAAGCCCAGCAGAAATCGGGCAACGCATGTACGACGTACTAAAATAAACTTCTAAATCATATCACTAAAAAAGGGGCTGATTAAAGCCCCTTTTTTTATACGTCTATAGCCTAGAATAAAGCTACTATCGTAGATCCACGAGTGTTACATTCTTATTTTTGGCAGCATCCCAAACAAATAAATTCTTAGCTAATGATTTGTTCGGCACTTGATCGGTAATATTAATGATGATATCCGTTCCGTTTTTATAGTGTTGAACTACACGCTGCAATTTCTTATTCTTAGCAAATTCTACCTTTATATAAGAAAACTTATACTTCTTGGGTCTTTTAGGAACTAAGGTGATGTGGTGCTTTGCATTTTTAAACCCATTATACGATGCTTTGAATCCTTTATTATAGATATTGAAAATATCCTCTGGAGACATATCGTTGGTTTTCTTCTTGTATAGTTCAAGGGTAACTTCCTCGTCTAGGGGGTTATATGTCCATATATGCTTACCGTCACATTGTATCGTTTGATCTGCGTAATCTAAATGGAACATGTTCACTTTTTTATTGCTTTTGATGTAGAGTTTTCCCTTATTCGTAAATCCCTTACGGCTGCCTGATTTTGTGGTTAGTGCAAAGTCAGCGCTCAAGGTTTTATACCTCTTATACATTTGGCCAGATTCCTTTAAAATCTCACGGGCACGTATATCACTCTGGCTAAATACAGAAGCCACGCTGGCTACAAAGGCAATAAGTGCTATGCTATATTTTATTCTCATTCTCTATTAGCGAATTTCTAATTAAATCAACAGATACCAAAATTAAGGGAGCCTAATCCCTGTTTTTTAGGGATGAATGACCGACTCACTACATTCTAGATAGGAAATCTTCTAATGCCATTTCATCGGGTAACTTTACCTGACGAGGCTTACTTCCTTGGCTGGGCCCAACAATACCTGCATCCTCCAATTGATCCATTAATCGCCCAGCTCGGTTATATCCAATTTTCATCTTCCGTTGAATCATACTCGTACTACCCACCTGATTTTGAACCACAATTCTCGCTGCATCCTCAAATAATGCATCCCGATCATCGGAGTCTAACTCTCCACCCCCACCAGAGGATTCATCTTCATATTCAGGCAACAAATAGGCTGACGGGTACGCCCTTTGCTCACCGATGTAATCGCAAATCTCTTCTACCTCCGGGGTATCTACAAAAGGACATTGTAAACGGATCATTTCATTTCCGCCGTTGTAAAGCATGTCTCCTTTACCGATCAATTGATCTGCGCCGTTTCCATCTAGAATGGTTCTCGAATCGATTTTAGACGTTACTCTGAAGGCAATCCTGGCAGGGAAATTGGCTTTTATCATACCGGTTATCACATTCACAGATGGTCGCTGCGTTGCCAGAATCAAATGAATTCCTATGGCACGCGCAAGTTGAGCCAAGCGAGCAATCGGTGTTTCAATTTCCTTACCTGCAGTCATCATAAGGTCTGCCACCTCATCAATCACAACAACGATATACGGCATGAATCGATGCCCGTTCTCAGGGTTTAATTTACGCGCTAAGAACTTCCCATTGTACTCAACAATATTCCGCACCATGGCATCTTGCAGGAGCTTGTATCGGTTATCCATTTCTACACAAAGGGAGTTCAGTGTATTGACCACTTTTTGGTTATCTGTAATAATGGCTTCTCCATCTCCTGGTAGTTTAGCGAGGAAATGTCGCTCAATTTTATTGAAAAGTGTGAGTTCAACCTTTTTAGGGTCAACCAAGACAAACTTTACATATGCTGGGTGCTTTTTGTATAAAAGCGATACCAGAATAGCGTTCAATCCAACAGATTTACCTTGCCCCGTAGCACCCGCCATTAATAGGTGAGGCATTTTGGCTAAGTCCGCGATAAATATCTCATTGGAAATGGTCTTACCCAAGGCTACGGGTAACTGATAGTCACATTCTTGAAATTTCTTGCTTGCCAGAATATTCCGCATTGGAACCATCACCGGTTTTCGATTAGGCACCTCAATACCAATGGTTCCTTTACCTGGTATAGGTGCAATGATACGAATCCCCAATGCAGCCAAGCTCAAAGCGATATCATCCTCGAGGTTTTTAATTTTTGAAATTTTCACCCCTGGGGCGGGCACAATTTCATACAGTGTCACCGTTGGACCAACAGAAGCATTGATCTTCGAGATCCCGATTTTATAATTGTTTAGGGTTTCTTCAATGAGATTCTTGCTTTTTTCGATTTCTGCCACATCAATTTCTTGTTTCTTATCGCCGTAGTCAATAAGAAGATCTAATGTGGGGAAACGATACCCACTCAGGTCTGCCCTTGGGTCGTATTCTGTATTTACTTTACCATATTCCTCATCGCTCTGCTTTTCAGCAAGGTTCTCATCTACCTTTTCTTCCTCATGGGCTGTGGTATCCTCAATAGTAAATCCACTTTCTGTTTCTAATTTTGCGCTAGGCACCTCTTCCTTTTCATTAGATGGTGCAAATGATATAGTGGCTTCCTCCTCCTTTTCTTGAGGTGTCTCATCTTCATTTTGGGGTTCATCCATCACCTCATCATAAAACGGATTTCCCCTTGGTTCATCTTCAATGATTTCAGGTTCTTGTCTCATTGCGGGTTGAGCATCCTCTTCTTCAAAATCGTCTAACTCCTCATCTGATAGTGGATCCTTAAGTTTGATTTTTGCAAACGGATTTGCGTTGTGTAAGATGATGGCGTAAAGAAATGCAAAAACCAATATGAGTAAAATGGCACCGAAAATCCCAATGCTGTGTTGTAATTGCTGAATACTAAAGTAACCGAATGTTCCTCCTAGCAATGGGTACCACCATTGAAAAACAAAACCTAGAAATAAGGAAAACCATAACATGAAGAGCATGGTATGTATAAGTATTCTCAATAGAGAAAATGGACGATAGTCCAATAGCCAATACAGGCCCGTCAAGACTAAAAATGGGAGAATGCTGTAGGATGCCAAACCGAAGCCATTGTGGACAAAGGCATAGGCCCATCTTGCACCCCAATAACCCATAGCATTTGCTGCTTCTCCTTGATTTGCACGGTACTCTTTCCAATTGCCGTCAGCCAAAAAACTTTGGTCATACTGCCAAGAGAAAAAGAAAGAGGTAAAACTAACAAAAGTTACCACCGACAGGGTTAAAAGTAGAAAACCCATTACTCTTCGTGTGGTTTCATTCTTCATGGAAGCCGCCCTAAAAATTTCTTTACCGGAAACACGTTGTTCCTTATCGGAAGGAGTGTCCTTCAAAAAATCAGTAAATTTATTTTTGGATTTTCTTTTTGGGGTAGCCATGTATCCTTACGAATATATAACGGCTAATCCGGCGAATTTCTTACATTTATACACAGATCCTAGTCTGTGTTATTTACTTGCCAGCAGCTCTTCGATGTTAGATTCTATACCAACACAAAGACCTTCTTTTCCGAGTATCACTTGAGGGTGCTCGAGTTGTGCTTCTTCCAAAAGCTCATCTAATTCACGGTAGCGAGCGGAGTAATGACCCAACATCAGTTTTTGTGCTTTGGCAAGTCGAGCGATACAACCTGCTTGCTTGGCGGTACTGTGAAATGTTTCCTTTGCTCGTTCTAATCGATCATGCAAAAAGGTAGATTCATGATATAATAGATCCACGCCATGAATGAACTCTACGATACCTTCGTCATAAATGGTATCTGACATGTAAGCATAAGACCTCAATGGCGCTGCAGGGAAAGTGAGGTCTTTATTTGATATTGATTTCCAATCGGCACCATATTTCAATTCTTCATAGAATGAAATGGGGACCTCATGTTTTTTGCAGGCATCCACATCAATTTTACGGGTTGGACCTTTTTCTCTCAGTATAAACCCAGTACAAGGAATACGATGTTTTAAAGGCACCGTCTCAATTTCAAAATCATCGTGTACAAGAACCGTTTCATGCTTCTCAGGATTCGTGACGATAAAATTGATTTCGAAATTCAAATGTGCGTTCCCCTCCGACAAAATAGGCTTGAGAATATCTTGCAATGCTGCAGGCCCTATGATAGTTAGAGGGTCTGTTCGTTGAAATAATCCCATAGAAGTAATCAGACCAGGCAATCCGAAATAATGATCTCCATGTAAATGTGAAATCATAACATACTTCAATTTCAATAACTTCAACTGGTAATGATTGATTTGAGACTGAGTCCCTTCTCCACAATCAATTAGAAAAAAATGTTTGTCTAGGCGTACATATTGACCACTCGGATTGCGCTCTCGGGTCGGCGTTGCTGACGACGTACCTAAAACAACTAATTCGAATGGCTTCTGCATAACTCAAATTTAACAATAACCATTCCAATTTTAAGAAATTGTAAACAAGTGGCATAATTTAGTTGGTAATTGAAGCTAATCACTTCAACAATTCATCAACTGCACTCATGACAGAGAGCTCTTCAATACGGGCAATACAAGGATTGTGGGCATGTACACAATGTACTTGATCACAAGGGTTACATTCAAGCACCTCATGAAAAATTTTAGATCCCGATGTTTGCGGATAGAACACATCCTTCACTCCAGGTCCAAATAATGAAATTGACTTTTTACCCAAGGCATCTGCAATTTGTAACGGGCCACTTTCGTTGCCCACGAATAAGACACATTGTTGAATTACGGATGCAAATACAGTCAAAGGCTCCCGACTAATATATGCTGTTGCTGTGTTTTCAGAATGTTCAACTACCTCCCTCAATATCTCTTGTTCATCTTCGGTACCTATTACCAATACCCCTAGTTGAAACTCTTCATTAATGTATTTGGCAAGCCTCCCAAACCGGTCAGCGGGCCATCGTCTCAATTCACTTCGCGCTGATGGATGTATCAAGACGAATTCATTTGAATCAAATGACATGGAATGAATAATCTCCAAAGCGCGATTTTGACTTTCATCTCCAATTTTTAAGATAGAATGCAATGGCTCTTTTGAAGATAACATGGGC
>VMCP01000241.1 GCA_008081305.1 Bacteroidota bacterium
TATAAATATCCTGAAAAATGGATGACAATGGCCATGGCATATAAACCGCATCTATACATATGCGGTCATTCGCATTTATTAAGGGTTGAACGAGACCAAAAGAAAAACTGGTTATTTATTAATCCAGGAGCTGTTGGACTTCAAGGATTTCATAAGGTACGTACGGCCATAAGATTTGAAATACTTCAAGGAGCGGTGAAAAATATGGAAGTCATTGAATGGAAAAGAAAATAATTTCATTTTCATTTTTTACGCATTGATAATTACAATTCAAATCTCTATTTTCGCATTCCTTTTCGAAGGAAGCCCAGGTGGCGGAATTGGTAGACGCGCTGGTCTCAAACACCAGTGGGGTTAAACCCGTACCGGTTCGACTCCGGTCCTGGGCACCGCTTGAGTCTAAAAAAGACCATACAAATTAAGACTATCGACGGTCACACAATGGCCGTCGATTTGTTTTTACCTGAAATGGCTCCGATCGGAGAGAAAATTCCAGTTTCTGTTTTCTGTCATGGCTTCAAAGGTTTTAAAGACTGGGGGTTTATTCCACATCTACATGATTACTTAGTCACTGAGAAAAGAGCGTTGATCACCTTCAACCACTCCCATAATGGGGTGGACAAAACTGATTTTGATCAACTAGAAATGTTTGCACATAATTCCGTAGGTCAAGAATTAAGAGATTTGGAATCTGTTGCACGTTGGATAGCTTCTGAAGAGGGTGAGGGTTATCACCTTCATCCTGAGAAAATAGATTGGATTGGTCATAGCCGTGGTGGTGGAAATGTATTGGTCTTTTCACATCTATTTCCCGATTGGGTGAGAAGTATGGTTATATGGGCAGCCATTGACGACTACGAGCATTTATTCAAAAGCATTAGTATCGAACAATGGAAAAAGGACGAAAGAGTATTCATTCATAACGCACGCACAAAACAAGAAATGCCACTAGATATTTCAATGCTAAATGAATACGAACAAAATAAGTCCAGATATAGCATTTTAGAAGCAGCTAGAAAAACAGATAAACCATTATTAGTTATCCATGGTACTGCAGACGAATCTGTACCGTATTCTGCTGCAGAAAACATTGCCAATGCTTGTCAGCATGCCGTTTTATTACCGGTGCAGGATCAAAGTCATACCTTCGGTGTGCAACATCCATTAGAACACCTAGGAAAAGCGCCTATTGATTTTTGGGATGTACTGGAGAATACAAAAGAATTCTTAGAAGATTCTTTGGAAGATTATTACTTAGATTGAGCACGCTCTAACCGGTCATTGATAGCCTTCCCTAAACCTTCATCTGGAGCCCATTCAAAGTACACTCTGCTTAGGTTTTGACCGTCAAACTCTCTTAGCATTGAGTATAAGTTTGCAGCTGCTTGATTCATATTGGCGTTTTGTGTTAGCCATTTAATATTCAACTTGGAGTTTTTCAATATTTGCTCGTTTGGTTTATTAAAGAATAAGTAACCAATGCTTTCATCATCCTCCTTTATTGAGCCTGAAACTTGTGTTAATGGAATAAATGGAACAGTTGGCGCATAATGTTTCAATAATTGACCCGGTATTGTTACTGAATCAGGTAAGTGTTGAATTTTCACTCGAACATCTGGACAAATTGCTTTTACTTGATTCTCTGTTATGCCTCCTAGCCGAAGAATTACAGGAGTTTCATCATCAAAGCTTACAATAGTTGATTCGAGCCCGACCTCGCAATGGCCCCCGTCTAGAATGTAGGGTAGTTTTCCACCCAATTGGTTTTTTACATGTTGCGCAGAGGTGGGAGAGACGTATTTGAACGGATTGGCTGAAGGCGCTGCTAATGGGTATTCTAGTGCCTTTAACAAATCTAAAGTAAGTGCATGACGAGGAATTCTCACACCAACAGTTGATTGTCCTGAAGTGACCAAATCTGAAATGAGAGAAGATTTATTGAGAATCAATGTCAATGGTCCTGGCCAGAATTCTTCGGCTAACTTCTTTGCATTTTCCGGAATATGGGTGGTAATCCTGCCGACAGCGTCAAAATCTGCTACATGAACAATCAACGGATCGAAGGCTGGACGATTCTTTATTTTAAATATCTGACTTACAGCATCTTCATTAAAAGCGTTAGCCGCTAACCCATAAACGGTTTCAGTAGGAATACCTACCGCGAAACCATCATCCAAATACTTTTTGGCAATCCCAATATTCGAACCCACTTGGGTGTCCATCTTTTATCGGCGCTTAAGGCTGTATTTGTCAATTTTATTGTAAAGGTGGCTTCTTTGGATGTCAATTTCACCCGCGGTTTTAGCCACATTCCAATTGTTCTGTATCAATTTGCGCTCAATAAAAACTTTTTCTGCCCAATCTCTGAATTGTTGGAGGGTTTGATATTCATCAACGACGCCAAAAGGATCTGATCCTCGTTGTGCAGGATTACTGTACATGTAAACATCATCTCCCGTAATCTCTTTACCAGATAGAATCACCAATCGTTCAACAACGTTACGTAACTCACGAATATTTCCTGTCCAGTTTACCTCTTGTAAAGCAGCATAACCATCTTTGGAAAATGATTTTTCAATTAATCCGTTTTCTGAACAAATTTCTTTTAAGAATTTATCTGCGATTAGTGGGATATCATCTGTACGCTCGTTCAATGTTGGAACATGTATGAGTATTACGGACAATCTGTGATACAAATCCATTCTAAAATTCCCCTTTTCTATCTCTTCAAGGAGATTCTTATTGGTGGCGGCAACAATTCGCACATCTACCTTGATTTCCTTGTCGCCACCCACACGGTTTATACGACCTTCTTGAATCGCGCGGAGTACTTTTGCTTGAGCAGCCATACTCATATCGCCAATTTCATCTAGGAAAAGTGTACCACCATGTGCTTGCTCAAACTTCCCAATTCGTTGTTTAATAGCGGATGTAAAACTGCCTTTTTCATGACCAAACAATTCGCTCTCGATAAGTTCAGTAGGTATAGAGGCGCAATTAACTTCAACCAATTGATTATTAGCTCTTGTGCTTCTTTCGTGTATCCACCGAGCAACTAACTCTTTACCTGTCCCATTTTCACCCGTAATTAACACACGTGCCTCTGTAGGGGCAACTTTTTCAATCGTATCTTTGATTTTTGTGATAGTCGGAGTTTCGCCTATTATATCAAAGGTTTTCGCAACTTTTCTTTTGAGTACCGCGGTTTCTACAACCAAGTTATTACGATCAATTGCGTTCCGAAGTGTGATTAACAAACGATTAAGATCGGGTGGTTTGGTGATGAAGTCAAAGGCACCTTTTTTGGTGCTGTCGATGGCCATTTCTACGTTTCCATGCCCCGAAATCATGACCACAGGAGTCTCAGGTTTAATAGCATGAACACGTTCCAGAAGCTCAACACCGTCAATTCCAGGCATTTTTACATCACATAAAACAACATCAAAGTCATTCTTTTGGATTATTTGCCAAGCTTTTTCACCATTCTCAGCAAGAGTTACCTCGAAGTTCTCGTATTCTAAAATCTCCTTGAGCGTTTCTCTGATTGGGGCTTCGTCATCTACAACTAATATATTCGGCATGTTTGGTTGAAATATTATGTACACAAATATGGCGATTAAAAAAGTAGACACCATTGGCAAATTTTGGGTGTTATCCACGAATTGCTCACGTTAGTAAAGAAAGGTCAAGAGTGTACGAAAGGTTTTGAGCCTAATCATTTGTATAATAATATGATAGCAATTGGTTACTCCATTAGTAATGTGGTAAGACCAAGGTCATTTGAAATTCAAGGTTCTTTGGGTGCTTTAAAATTATTTGTTCAGTAATGATTATTCCCCCATATTTGTTAAACATTGAATTCTATGATTTCATCGATGAAATTCAAAGCAAAAAGTGCCGCGTTGCTGCTCGGTGGATTATCCGTTCTGCAGCTATACGCACAACAGGATCCATCCTACACCCACTTTGCTTACAACAAATTATTGTACAACCCAGCCTATGCGGGTGCTTCGAATAATTTTTGCTTAAACGCAATAAATCATCAGCAGTGGGTAGGTTATGATGATGAATCTCCGTTGATTGGTGCGCAAAATCCGAGTTTCCCAGCAGGAAATCCTAACCAAATTGTAACAGGAATTAATCCAAGAACGACTGGTGTTGGTTTTAGTGCTCCAATTCGTTGGAAGATTGGAGAGGAGAAAAAGAACGTGGGAGGAGCCTACGCCGCATTTATTTCTGATCAATTGGGTTACGAAAACAGTACTTACTTTAGAGGAGGACTTGCAGGTGCTTATGAATTACCCGATGGTTCTGGCATTCGTGTGGGTTTAGAAATTACATCACTCACAAAACAACTTGACGGAACGAAACTTCGTTACCACGATCCAAACGACCCTAACATACCAACTGGATTAACCGGAGATACCAAAATTAATATGGGAGTAGGGGCATATTATACCAATCCGAATATCATGGATGGAATTTGGGCATCATTAAGTATGACCAATATGCTACCAAGTCAGTTTCAATATAACGTAGGGAATAGTAATATTGTCGCTACGGCTACAACACCAAACTTATACATTGCAGGAGGAACTAGAATGGAACAATTTCTTGGAAACCCTGCTTTGCGCTTAGAACCCGCGGTTCTTTTAAAGTCAGCAATGGGTGAGGATGGAGGTTTTATCAAGCCTGAATTAGACATTCAAGGTATGGTGACATACAACAGCTTGTATGCTGCCGGCGTTAATTTAAGAAGTTACATTGCGGGTGTTGATGCCTTGAGTTTGATGCTCGGTTATTATGTGCCCATAGGTGCCTCAGGTACTGGGCAACAACAAACGCTAAGAGTAGGTTATTCATACGATATAACATTGTCCAATGTTCGACGCACCAGTTTTGGTACGCATGAGCTGCAAGTGAATTACTGTTTCAACTTTACCTTACCTGATCGTCCACCAAAGATTTATCGCCACCCTCGTTGGATGCAGCGTGACCCGAATGTAGATTAATTTTATCCACACACAATAAACAC
>VMCP01000253.1 GCA_008081305.1 Bacteroidota bacterium
CCCTGTTGAGGATTAGTTCAAATTAACATCCATTGGCGCATTTGCCAACCATTTATAGGTACCTCCTAGGTCACTTAATGCTTGTTTCCAAGCCTCGTCACCGCGCTCGCTAAGGTACTCTTCATTGAAATTTGAAGGTATCCATGTTTTGTTTTCTAGTTCTTTATAGAGCTGCCCAGCTCCCCAACCGCAATAACCGGAAACGGCATATGTGTGTTCAAGATTGAGTAATTCTGCTTCCGCAAGATTTAGAATATCCAAAGCATTACCACCCCAATAATGACCTTTACCAATGGATATGGCATCTCGCACTTCTCCATGAGGATGAATAAAATTGATATGCTCTTTTTGCCCTACCGGACCACCCAAACATAGCGGTAGTAAAACAGACGTGGTTTGTTCTTCGTTTTCAATACGAATTTTGAGTGGAGTGATATCATTCACGATTGTTCCAAGGCTTCCTTCTGCGTTATCCTCAATCACGACAATCACCTTCCTAAAAAAAGTTAAATCCGTAATGAAGGGTTCTGCGATTAAGATTTGTCCGGCACGTAAATATGAACTCATCGATGCCCAAATTGAGAAAAATAAAAGACAATTTCAATGAAGAAATAGGCACTCTTCGAATCTGACATTTAAGTGACCTCTGTAAGATTAGATTTGAAACGATATCTTTGCTCTAGTGCTCTTTAATTCACTAGAGTTTTGGATTTTTCTGCCCATAGTTTGGTTGATTTATTTTAGCCTACCACAGAAGGGTCGTTGGGTATTTCTACTGCTATCAAGTTATTTTTTCTATGGTTTTTGGCAGCCAGAATTTGCAGCATTGATGCTGATGACGAGCGTGATGGATTGGTTTTGCGCTAAGATGCTTTATCAATCGAAGCAACGCACAAAAAAACTCATTTGGATGTGGACAGCCATTATCACAGATTTAATGGTGTTATTCATGTTTAAGTACTTTGATTTTGCTTTAGGAAAATCCCCATTGGCTTCAAGCCTATACCATCAGGATGCATTTGCGTGGATGATAGAGCTGGGTAAATATGTGGTTCCCGCGGGAATATCATTCTATACCTTTCAAAGTATCAGTTACGTCATTGATGTGTACCGCGGCGATGAAAAACCCGAGCCCAACGTGGTTAAATTCATGCTCTTCGTGTCGTTTTTTCCTCAACTGGTAGCTGGCCCCATCGAGCGTTTTGGTCGCCTGCATAGTCAGTTATTTGCCAAGTATTCTCCAAAGCTTGAGGACATTAAAAACGGAGGTCGATTATTGCTTTATGGTTTATTTCTGAAGGTAGCCGTGGCGGATAATTTAGCAGGTGTTGTAGATGTCTTTTACGAGAATCCTTCCATTTACAAAGGTGGCTCTTCGTGGTTGGCAAGCTTGATGTTTACCTTTCAAGTGTATTATGATTTTTTTGGATACTCTTTATTGGCTCAGGGTGCTGCTTTATTGTTTGGTATCCACTTGATGGATAATTTCAACAAACCTTTTATTGCGCAGAGTGTACCGGAATTTTGGCATCGTTGGCATATCTCATTGAGTACTTGGTTTCGTGATTATATTTATATCCCTTTTGGGGGAAATCAGGGAGGTAACCTCCGTTTATCCTTGGGCGTACTATTGGTGTTTTTTACCTCTGGTTTATGGCATGGGGCCAATTCTACCATGATTTATTTTGGAATTAGTCAAGGTGTGTTGTATTTGTTTGATCGCTTTGTATTTAAAAAAGTCGGTGCAGATTTTACATGGGGAAGGGTTTTAAGAAGAATAAAAACAGGGGTGTTTTTTATGTTGACCTTGGTCTTTTTTAGATCGCAAAGTTTACCTCAGAGCTTTGAGGTATATGGTAATTTGCTGGATTTTAGCTTGCACAGCGATCAACCATTTTTATCCGTTGATCCACAGGTATGGGTTTTTCTTTTTGTGGGATTTGTATTAGATCATTTTATCATTTTAAACAGAGCGGATAAATGGTTGGGTAGCCTAAATATCCTGCCTCGTTGGGTAGCATATTTGTTCTTTATTACGGCCGTACTATTATTCGGAGGTGCGGTTAATCATCCATTTGTTTATTTCCAATTCTAATGAATAAAGAAGTAGAGAATCCTAAACAGTCAATGATTTGGTGGAAATGGGCACTTTCACGTTTAATGGTATTAAGCGGATTCTTTTTTATTCTGAATCTGGTATACACAGAAACCTTATATCCCCTTGATATTCAGAAATACTCACGTGTGCGCAATAGGATCGATAGCGCATTTAAAGAAGGCGATATCATCTATTTGGGGGAAAGTAGCAACAGTAGTTTTAATCCTTGGACGGATACCTTAAATCAAAAAATTTCAGATTATTTGGATCTGTATTTATCGGACAGACAGGTTGAATCTATCACTCATGAAGGATATCACCCAGGCTTATTCAAAGAGATGCTCAATTTATTGCCCGACGATTGCGAAAACAAGGTGGTGGTTCTAGGAGTTAATATGCGAACCTGTGGTCCATCGGCAATATATTCATCAAACGAGGCATCCAACCAAAGGGAAGCACTGTTTTATTCTCGTCGACCCGCTTTATTAACGCGTACGTTTATGGGTTTGCATTATTACGATAATCGCGATGCGAAAGAGCGCGAACGATTGAAATTCAAACATTGGAGAACCAAACCCATCGCTTTAAAGCGAGTATTTCATGATGATTTGGATTATTACCCTCATCAAACGACCCTCGGGTGGATTGATTCCTTGGCAAGGATTTACGGATTACCCGAAGAATTAGAAAAGATTAAGGGAATGGCAGGTGCTTATGTGAAGGAGTTTGCTTTTGTGCTTGATGATGAAAACATCAGAATTCAAGATTTAAAAGAGATTGTTGAGATATGTAAACATAAAAAAGTGCGTCTAGTGTATCATTTACTACCTCCCAATCAATACCACGCCAATCTTTTATTTAAACACTTAGAAAAAGGTAGTGGAGCAAACCTTTCTGCATTCCTCGACTATAACTACCAGTTCCTCATTGAAAAGTTCAAGGAATGGAATGTGAACTATATCGATAACTTTAATCTTGAGGAGGCCAACGAATTAAACGCGCAAAACAAGGGTTGTTATTTTACCGATCAATGGTATCCCACCGAGCATTATAATGGGGTAATCAAAAGAAAGATAGCATCTAATATTGCGACTTTCATTTCAAAGAAATATGCCTTTGAATTAAGCAACGACTCCACGGTAGATACACAATTAAAACAGAACAACTTCCCCAACTGGGATATCAAAATGCCACTAAGTTATGGTGGGCTTACATCGGAAGAATGGTTAAGCCGTTAGTCTCGTTCTAAAAGATCCAGCTCACATTGACATTCAAATTCCTCGGCGCAGATGGGAACACAAATACCTCTTGTACAACATTTCTACTGCCATACATGTAGCCCCAAGTGTAGCCGTTATTTACAAAATAGTCATTGAAAACATTCTGAACGTTTATTCCAAAACGTAACGCATGACCATCCCACTGGTGCTGATATGAAGCATTCAACTCTGTAAACGTATACGAAGGAATTGACCTGTAATCATCACCCGTATTATCTAAGTATTGTTTACCAACATACTTCTGAAGAAGTTGAAGTTCCAACTGCTTCTTATTGCCTGGTTTGTATCGATAAGTAAGTCCAGCTGACCCCACCAAGTCTGGTGAATACGCGATTGGTGTTTCGTTAAACACGGAGTCAACCGATGAATAATCTGCATAATCAATCCAATTAGCCGTAAGCTTCTGAATGCGATTTTGACTGAAAGCAGCATTAAAGTTTAGGAATAAGTCGTGTTTTGTATCGAGTGATTTATACTTCTGTACGGAAAATAAACGGATGGTACTCGCTAACTCGATACCCCGACGGTAACTCTTTGCAACATTTTGTCTGAGGGGTGTTCCTACATCATTTAAGGCACCGGTTAATACCAATTGGTTTTGATAATCCATGTAATAACCTGTGAAATTAAATTTGGCTCTTTTTAGATCTATGGAGTAGCCTAACTCATAATCGATGAGTCTTTCTGGTACTGGGATTTGTCCCTTTTTATTATCGGTAAAGTCACTTCTGGCTGGTTCTCTATTTCCCATGGATACCGAAGCATCCCAATTATGCTTTACACGGTCGGCATCATAAAAATAATGGATGCCTACTTTTGGATTGAAAAATAGAAATTCACCTTGAAAATCGATATTCAATAAATCATTATCTGTGCCTTTCCCTGTATGGTTTACATAACGCAATTGTAAATCAGCAAACGCTTGAAATCCAGGAATTATAGACGATGTATGGTTCAATTTTAAAAAAGAACTTAGGTCGGTTTTATTACCAGTTGATGTGTAGTACTCCACTGGTAAAGCTGCTGGGTTCTGTTGATTAAATGGGCTGATACGGGTGACGTCATTGGTTGGTTGTCCGATTTCCGGAACAACTCCAAAATGAGTCCCGATATATCGATTTCCACCGAACCCAATTTGTAAATAATTGGATGAATTGATGGTATGAAATAGGTTTAGGTTTAAACCAATCAAGTGATTTTGTAACCAACGTTGTCTGATTAGGTTACTGATTTTTTGCGTGTCGGCTCCGTTTATAATGGGATTGATTCCATAATAATTAAGTTCATCTTGAAAGCGGAATTGTTCGAAATATCCCTGTCCGAAGGTATAATAAGCAGTGGCATTGAATTCCCATTTAGCCGAAAGGTTTTTCATCAAATAGTAGTGAAGATGATGTTGGGTGTAGTTATCTGTTTCGTTTGGATAATTGTAATAATTATAGGTATTGGGATTGGATCCAAATAAATTGGCGCTGTCTTGATTGTTGCGGTACATGCCAATATTTCGTAAGTAATGATCCTTTAAATTTTGGCTGTCAGTGGCTGTAATGGTTTTATTAGGATCCCCTAAACGATACTTTTCTATCGGTATTCCCCACCATGCTTGATATGTCTTTGTCGTATGTCGTAGTAGATTTGTTTT
>VMCP01000223.1 GCA_008081305.1 Bacteroidota bacterium
AGTTTTGGTGTAGCAGGAATATTATCTTTTAATAACAGAAACACATTTGGACGAGGTGAGTATTTCAAATTATCCTCCATTACCTCATATGAGGCGATTTTCAAAAAATCAGACATAGGCGACTTCTTCACGGGTATTCAACAAGGTGTTGTTGCGAGTTTAAAATTGCCCAAATTTAGCTTCCTTAAAAATTTTCCGATACTCAACTCGTTTGAGAATCAACATACATTGGTAACTACTAGTTTTCAGTACGAACAAAATCCGAACTTTCGTCGATCAAGCATACCTGCTAATATTACATTACAGTTTGCTAAGGAACGTTTCTCATGGTACTATACCCCGTTGGAAATCAGTTACAATCGAAACATCATCGATCCCGCATTCCTTCCCCAACTTCCTAAGCTCGATCAAGATTTTGTACTCCGAGTCTTTACCGATCAGATTACAACACCCGTAAAACTCGGTATGATCTATGCTGACAACCAGAACAAACCAGGTAGTGTCAGTCACTTTTTACGACTAGGATTTGAAACCAGTGGTAACTGGCATCATTACTACAGAAAACTCACAGAAGACAATTATTATCCCGACAGTGCTTATCAATTTTTTGGCGTTAATTATTTCCAATACACAAAACTCGAAGCAGAGTATCGCATCAAACGCAACATTGATGAATTAAACACCATTGCGATGCGCGTCAATACCGGTATTGCAATTCCGTATGGAAACAGCAGTCTAGTTCCCTATGACAAACGATATTTCATAGGTGGTAGCAATAGTCTCAGGGGTTGGCAACCTAGAGGGTTAGGTCCGGGAAATACACCAAGAAGCGTTACATCTCTAATTGATCGATCAGGGGAATTTTTGATTGAAGCCAACTTGGAATATCGTTTCACATTGATACGCAAACTTCTAGAGAGCGCTATATTCTTCGATGCCGGAAATATTTGGAACCTTAGTGAAGAATCCACCGCAAACGCCAATTATGGTGTAATCAGCCGGGATAAATTCATTTCAGAAATTGCACTTAATACTGGAATAGGTTTACGTTTCGACCTGAGCATCTTCTTATTCAGGCTGGATTGGGGTATACCGTTGAGGGACCCGTCCCTTCCGAATACGCAACGTTGGATCCTAACAGAGAGCCTCAACAACAAGAATTTCGGTTCATTTTTACTCAACGAAACCTCCATTGCCATAGGTATTGGCTATCCGTTTTAGGATTTTATTCGCTTTCCTTATTTTTCGTGTCCTTGGTGCCTTTTACTGGAGGCTTCGCCACTGCTTTGGATTTTACGGATTTGATCTCCAAAACCTCTGAAGAGGCCTTATGATCAATTTTCAACTTATCACCTTCCTTCAATGTGCCTTCCAGTACCTTCTCAGCCAAAGGCTCCTCTAGATACTTTTGGAGCGCTCGTTGAAGTGGTCGAGCTCCAAAGTCGGCATCAAAACCTTTTTCAGCTAGGAATTCTTTGGCTTTTGTAGTGATCTGAATAGTATAACCTAAATCCTCAATTCTGCGCAGCATTCTTCGCATACGGATATCCAAAATATGAACAATATGTTCTTTGGATAAGGATTCGAAAATCACGATATCATCGATACGGTTCAAGAACTCAGGCGAAAAGAATTTTTTCAACTGTCCTTCAACTACCATTTTGGATTCTTTCTCTTTATTTGCCTCCTTGGTGTTGGTACCAAAACCAACGCCAGTACCAAAATCCTTGAGTTGACGAGATCCAATATTTGAGGTCATGATGATTACCGTATTTCGAAAATCAATTTTTCTACCCGTGGAATCTGTCATGTAGCCCTCATCTAAAGCTTGTAAAAGCAAATTGAATACATCTGGATGTGCCTTTTCTACTTCGTCGAAAAGAATCACCGAATAAGGCTTACGTCTTACTTTTTCTGTTAATAATCCCCCCTCTTCATATCCAACATAACCCGGAGGTGCCCCAACCATCCTGCTGACAGCAAATTTCTCCATGTATTCGCTCATATCCATGCGGATCAAAGCATCATCAGAATCAAATAAAAACTCTGATAATGTTTTCGCTAATTCTGTTTTACCCACTCCTGTAGGTCCTAAGAAAATAAAGGAACCAATAGGGCGATTGGGTTCTTTAAAACCTGCTCGAGTCCTCTGTATCGTTTTGGTCAACTTCTCAATGGCCTTGTCCTGTCCTACCACGCGTTGTTTCATTGTATCTGCCATATGCAGCAATCGCTGGCTTTCGTCCTCTGCCATTCGCTTGACTGGGATTCCTGTTATCATGGATATCACAGAAGCAATATCATCCTCGGTAACAGAATATCTCTCATCTTTTGAACGTGTTTCCCAATCTGCCTTAGCCTTTTCTAGGCTAGCTAATAATTTCTTTTCTTTATCTCTAAGTTTGGCCGCTTCTTCAAAATTTTGACTCTTCACCACCTTATTCTTTTCTTCCTTAATTCCCTCTATTTGGGCTTCAAGTTCAAGAATTTCAGTGGGTACATGAATATTGGAAATATGCACGCGCGCACCAGCTTCATCAAGAATATCAATTGCCTTATCGGGCAGGTGACGATCGCTCATATACCTTTCACTCAAATCAACACAAGCTTTAATGGCGTCGTCGCTGTAATTCACTGCGTGATGATCTTCGTATTTCCCTTTGATATTATTTAAAATCTCAATGGTCTCATCTGGGCTAGCAGGCTGTATCAAAACCATTTGGAAGCGACGTTCAAGTGCACCGTCTTTTTCAATGTACTGTCGATACTCATCTAAAGTCGTAGCACCAATACATTGTATTTCACCTCTGGCTAGCGCCGGTTTGAACATATTAGAGGCATCTAGCGACCCAGAGGCACCTCCAGCACCTACGATAGTGTGAATCTCATCAATAAAGAGTATCACATCATCTGCTTTTTCTAATTCCATCATAAGGGCCTTCATCCTCTCTTCGAACTGTCCCCTATATTTTGTTCCTGCCACCATACTCGCCAAGTCCAGACTAACTACCCTTTTCCCAAAGAGCACCCTAGAAACTTTCCTTTGCACGATGCGCAAAGCAAGACCTTCGGCAATTGCTGTTTTACCAACGCCTGGTTCTCCTATCAGTACAGGATTATTCTTTTTTCTACGAGATAAAACTTGGCTTACCCGTTCAATTTCTTTTTCTCTCCCAACGATTGGGTCTAACTTACCTTCTTCAGCTGCTTTGGTTAGGTCTCTTCCGAAATTATCCAACACAGGAGTTTTCGATTTACCCTTCCCTTTTGATGCCATCTGGGCCTTTTTCTCTTCGCGATAATACTCCTCAGGTGTTTCCCCTTCATCATTTGGAAGTTCATCTTTCACAGCGTCTACACCTTCTTCTAATGCTGCTTTGAAAATATCATAAGTTACTCCGTACTGTGAAAGCACTTTGGATGCTACATTGTCTTCATCACGCAATATCGATAACAGTAAGTGTTCGGTACCGATCAAATCGGTTTTAAAAATCTTTGCTTCTAGATATGTGATTTTTAAGGCTTTTTCCGCCTGTTTTGTTAATGGTATATTCCCCAAATTTGAGGTTTTTGTAGCCGTACCTCTAATGGCGTCTTCTATGCTTTTCTTTAACCGAATAGCATCGATATCAAGCAGAGCGAGCGTTTGGAATGCTTTGCCTTCTCCCTCTCTGATTATACCAAGTAAAAGGTGCTCACACCCTATGTAATCATGCCCTAAACGAATCGCTTCTTCGCGGCTGTATTGGATTACCTCTTTAACTCGTGGTGAAAACTTTGCTTCCATAATGTCTTTTTCAAAGATAGATTTTCTATCTAGCAAAAACCACTACAGACGCTTGAATGACCTTTTTAAAAGACAAACTCTTAAACACCTGAAGCGATGCGAAAGGCATAACCTTGATAGGATGCTAAACAAGGTCGCCTATACAAGTCTTTAAGCAGATCATCGCTCTCGTTTAGTCGTCCTAATTTTCTGTAAAAATTCCCCTTACTCGCAATAAACATGGATGTTTCAACACAATGTGAAAGTGGAAATTTTACATTATCCGCCTTTAGCTCTACTTCGACTTGCTCTAAAGTTGACTCTATGATTTCATACTGATCTGAGTACTTCACCAAAATAGGTAAAGCTTCCATGGTGTAAAACAACTTCTGTCCGTCAGGTTGCTTTTTCACCATCTTGAGCCATTCTAACTGCAAGTCCTTATCGATATACTCCTCTTGGGTAGCACCTTGAATAAAACGAGCAGCCCAGATACGACTATTGATAATAGGGAAATAAGACTTATCAGTTGGATAACGCGATAAAGCTTCACTCCATTTTATGATATTCACCCTATCCCCATTCAGAAAATGCCCCATGAGAATCAAAGATTTTTTGAACGTTTCCTCTTCCATACTCTGAGGGTCTAAGAGTTGTACTAACCTTCCGAAGTAGGCATCAAAACTCAGGGTTTCATAGTCTACGAATGAATTAAAAATATATACTTTTAGAATAGGATGATTCGCAACTAAGAAAGCTTCTCGATTGGAAAGCTTTTTTGACCTTAATAGAGGACCTAATTGATTCATGATATACCCACGAACAAAAAACTCTTGCCATTCATTCGATACTAGGTTTAATTTCTCAAAAAAAGGAATCCACTTTGTAACATCAGACTGATTGATATTCTCCTCCACGAGTTTAGTTAATCTTTTTATGGCGCCAACATTTAACCCTAGTGCGGCATTCCGTAAACTATGCAACTCAGTTATGCTGAGTTCATTAAATCTCTTACTAAGATCACCCCACTCCTCAGAATAAAAACCTTCCAAGAACGCTTGGTACGATTGAAATGATGAATTTTGCGTCATTCGAAAGCAAAATAAAGCATCAAAACAGGATTAAAAAACGAAGTTGAACAATGATCAAAAAGTTATTCACTGTTACACTGCTGATGTTGACAAATATCAATTTACGCGCTTCCATTGAGACTCATTTTTATCTTACTTTGAAAGGCTATGGCTGAAAATAAT